>JAAFHO010000877.1 GCA_013297575.1 Chitinophagales bacterium | reverse complement strand
TGGCGCTGATGAGTCGAGTATCGTATTGCCCGTTACTTACCAAAGCCCACTTATTGCCTTTCCAAAAGAACAATACATTGAATTGATATGGGCTACGGCTACGGAATCCGGCTCGTCACATTTTGAATTGGAACGCAGCAGTGACGGGTATTCTTTTGAAAAAATAGTCACTATCACAGCCCGCGGCTATGCTGTAACCAATACGGCTTATACATTTATTGACCGCAACCCAATACCAGGTTTTAATTATTATCGGCTGCGGCAAGTGGACTTGGATGGAAAATCTTGGCTGAGTCCAATAGCGGCTGTTCTGTTCAATGATACGCGATTTAAGGTGTTTCCCAATCCTAGTTCGGCGGTTTTTAACGTAGAAGGCGGTGGCGAATGGGCGTATATTGTGGTGTATAACCAACAAGGACAAGCGTTATTGCAACTTGAATCTGGTGCGGAAATTAACCTTTCGGGATTGCCAGTTGGCCGTTATACTTGTGCCATTTATTTGCCGGATAGTCTTGTGCCACAAATGGAGGTTTTGGTAAAAAAGGAATAAGATTTTGGTTTTGTAGCCGTAGTTTTTGAATACCCAATTTATGGATTGTATCAATTATGCTTAAATTTTTTACCAACATTCTAAATATCTCCTTGATAACAACAGGGTTATTTGCGCTTATTATGCAATTTCATTGTATTTTTGGCTGCTTAATATCGCTTTGCCAATGGCCAATTATTACCATAGTTGCCATTATTTTATGGATTAAAAGAAAGCAAAAAAGGACTACTGTTTATGTATCACTTTTAGCCGTTGGCGGTCTTTTGTTTTTAAACTTATCGTATGAGCAGATCAAGCGATTTCATTTTACTTCACCTGTTGGGACGAAAAACAAGGTTTCAATTTTGAGTTATAACTTGTTTTTCAAAAACAAATATCCCCAGCAGATTTTGAATGAAATACAAGAAGTAAATCCCGATATACTAGTCGTACAAGAATTAACAGGTGCGTGGGAGGGTTACTTAAAGCAAAAAATTGCTGAAAGGTATAAGTACCAAAAATTGTACATTCATAATGGGACGCATGGATTAGGTTTATTGTCAAAATACCCCATAGAATCTTGTGAGTATATCAAAAATAAATCGGGGCTTCCGGTGAGCCAAATCAATAACATAGTCATCAACGGGAAAGCATTAATTCTGGTAAATACACACTTACCTTCTCCAGGTGGTGCTGTTGAAAATCCTGACAATTTCTACGCTTTATTCATGGCAAGTTGCAGGGGGAAAAAAGAGCAATGGGAAAAAATCGAAAACACCCTCAACGAAAAGTATCAAGGTCAACCGCAAGTCGTTGCTGGAGATCTGAACACGATGGGCATAGAACCCTTATACCGTCATATTAGGCACGATTGGAGGGATTTATTTGCGGAGAAAGGGAAAGGATCGGGATGGACTTTTCCTAATATTGCTAAAATGCCACCGCTCATTACTTTAGACTACATTCTTTTCCGTGGCAATATAAAGCCCATTACATCAAAGGTATTAAAGGGAAGTAGTTCGGATCACCTAGCGATTTATGGTGAAATTGAAATATGAAATTAGGAATGTACCGCCCGACCAAGTATCTCCACCGATTTTTCTAATTCGTCCATATCCTGCGAAGCAAAACCCAATCGGCAATGGTTGTACCAATCATCGTCGGGGTCATTGGAAAAACAGGTGGGAATAAAAAGTCCCTCGTGCATTACTTTCTGCTTTACAGCAACCATATCAATTTGAGGGTCAAATTTTGTCCAAACGGCCAAACCACCTTCCGGCACCTGAAATGCCACTTTATCGCCCAATACCGCTTTCATTGCGCCACAAAAATAGTCGCGGCGCTGCCGGTAAGCCTTGAGTGATTGCCGAAGGTGCTTTTGGATCGTGCCATCGGCCAAGAGTTCGGCTACTGTATTTTCCAGAATAGTATCCCCTTGCCGATCAATGATCCTGCGGTAATCTGCCAAATAATCGATCACTTCTTTGGGTGCCACTAAATACCCCACGCGGAATGCTGGTGAAATACTTTTGGTAAACGAGCCACCATACAATGTTAAACCTTCACTATCTGCGCTGGCCAACGGCAGCAATGGTTTGTTTTGATAATGAAAATCGTAGTCATAATCGTCTTCAAAAATGATAAAACGATATTTTTTTGCCAATTCCAAGAGTTTTAACCGCCGATCTGCTTTCAATGAAACCGTCGTAGGATAATTATGATGTGGCGTAAGATAGATCATACGCACTGGATATTGCGCACAAATAGCTTCAATTTCGGAAACAATAATGCCGTTTTCATCTATTGGAACGGTGATAATATGGGCGGCGGCATGTTTGAAACAACTGGCAGCACTTCCCCAACTACCCGTACTTACCAACACCGTTTCACCCGGTTTAACCAATGCTGTTGCCGCCA
>JAAFHO010000878.1 GCA_013297575.1 Chitinophagales bacterium | reverse complement strand
CGGCCACCGCAGCGAGCACTAAATTATTCTTCAAGGATATGCCCGCCGCTACTTACTCACTCAAACTAGTGGAAGACCTCAACGCCAATGGCTTGTGGGACACTGGTAGTTATTTCGATCACCGGCAACCAGAACTTATTTTTACCAAAAAACTGGAGCCTCTGCGCGCCAATTGGGAACTAGATGCCAGTATGCCTGCGGAAGCAGAAAGCAGTAAAGTGGGACGAAAAAAAGGGAGTTAATCGTTAAAATCCAAGTGCATTTTGTGAAAAAAGCGGTGCAATACCGGCGAAAGTATCAATCCGGAAGCGGCCAAGAAGACCACGCCACTATACAAAGCGTACAGTCCGGCAAAAATCTTGACATTATCTTGTCGTTCTATGGGTAGCGCATCTATATTCAAAGCAGGACCCATACCCGTTAAAATCATTGATGCATTGTAAAATGCATCAATCCAATCGATACCAGCCAGCCAATGATAGCCAGCCATACCAATAAATAATGAAATCGTAATAATTACCATAGACGCAGCGGCATAACGGAGCGTGCGATTTATAAAATGGCGAAAAGTTAGGAGTGGTTGGGCGCGGTGTTCAAACATGTGTATTTATTTTGAACTGCAAGGTACAATATTAATTGATAGGTGTTTTACTAGCAGCAAAAAAGGTCTTGCCATACTTGGGGAATTGTACTTTATCTCAAATTTCAAAATAAATTACCAAAAATAAAAGTGTAGGACTATAGATTGAATTTTAAAATAAAACATAAAGAATAAGATATATTATTCAAGGCCACCGAAACAAAAAATCCAGCATCAAAAATAAAAAATCAATATAATCCTATCTCATAAACCCGTATCTTTGTCCCCACAAAAAAATATACACATGTCAGATAACAAACTACAGCCGCAAAGTCCGGCTATTAATATTGAAATTGCTGAAGAAATTGCAGAGGGTATTTACTCCAATTTGGCTATTATTTCTCATTCTAATGCCGAATTTGTAGTTGATTTTATACGAATGATGCCAAATGTGCCAAAGGCTAAAGTAAAAAGTCGTATCATTCTTACACCACAACACGCAAAACGCCTGATCCAAGCATTGAGGGAGAATATTCAAAAATACGAAATGCAGTTTGGTAAAATTGAAGAAGACCAAACGCCATTTCCTCCAATGAACTTTGGATCACCCGGCGCACAAGCATAATTCATTTTTTTATAACCATCCTTTTATACAATATGCCCATCAAATTAGGAGACAAAGCACCTGATTTCACACTGCGCAACAGCGAAAAAGAATTGGTAACACTCAAACAATACCGCGGTCAAAACGTTGTATTATTGTTTTTCCCAATGGCATTTACAGGTGTTTGTACCAAAGAACTCTGCTCCATGCGCGATAGCATTGCGGATTATGCAAAATTAAACGCACAAGTATTGGCAGTTTCGGTTGATTCTGTATTTACGCTAGGCAAATGGAAAGAAGAGCAGCAATTTAATTTTCCGCTCCTTTCTGATTTCAACAAAACTGTCAGTAAAAAATACGATTCTTTATACAAGGATTTTGTTTTTGAAATGAAAGGTGTTTCCAAAAGATCGGCCTTTGTGATTGATCCCGAAGGCACCATTACATACGCCGAAGTACTTGAAAGTGCCGGCGATATACCCAATTTCGATGCTGTGAAAGCAGCACTCGCTTAAAAGTATTCTATTATGCCAGTTAAACCTCTTTGGGAAAACGATGAGGATGTACTCGTCGATGAAGATTTAGACCTAGATCTGAGTACAGATCTCCCGGCTCAGATTATCGTTTACAACGATGACCACAATACCTTTGAGTGGGTAATTGAGTGTTTTATCGACATACTGGGGCATACCTCTGTACAAGCCGAACAATTGGCGTTGATTATCCATACAAAAGGCAAAGCAACAGTAAAAACAGGACCTAAAGAAGAACTTTTGCCCCTTATGCAAGGGTTGAATGATCGTGGTCTTTCGGCTGTAATTGAAGAGGGTTAGGAGGTGTTCTCGCTCCATAAATTATTAAAAATTAGCGTTTAGCAGTCAAATGTTAAACGCTAATTTTTTTGGCTTAATATACCCTATACATTCCTAAAATAAGTGTTTTTATATTTTGAAGGTGTAACTGACCCAGAATGGGTCAAATGTTTGTAACGCAATGTGGCTGTTTGACATTCGACCCTGACAGGGTCGCACGCGTATCGAAACCACGCTTTTGCTATAAACATTTGACCCATTCTGGGTCGGTCAATCGCTGCAAATATGCAACTTATCGTACACTGTACTAAACACACTGGGGGGAAAATACGTTTACAGTTCCTATAGTGTACTACAGCACTTATTCCCAAATTTATGCGCACCATCATTATTGCAGGCGGTACAGGATTAATCGGTACCCGCCTCTCCGAAATATTGACCCAAAAAGGC
>JAAFHO010000875.1 GCA_013297575.1 Chitinophagales bacterium | reverse complement strand
TCACTGTGGTATCTCCTCGCGCCGTAAAGCAGTAGAGTTTATCGAGCAAGGTAAAGTAACCGTAAACGGCTTGGTGGTGCAAGAGCCCTACTACCGTTACCAAATCGGTGACCATGTTACCGTGGATAATGTGGACGTAACGATCCAAGAGCGCCTCATTTATGTATTGTTGAACAAACCAAAAGGTGCGATTACCACTACTGAAGATGAACGTGGACGTAGTACAATCATGGATATCGTTGATCCACATTTCCCTGAGCGCATCTATCCTGTAGGTCGCCTCGACCGCGATACCACCGGATTGATACTACTCACCAATGACGGCGAACTCGCACAAAAATTGACACACCCAAGCCACCATGTACAAAAACAGTACCGTGTAGGTTTGGATCAAGGTTTGACCCGCGAAGATTACGATAAGATTCTCGCTGGCGTAGAACTAGAAGATGGCGAAGTGATCGTTAACTGGCTCCGTTTTGCAGAAGATCATCCAATGCAAGATGTTGTAGAACTTGAAATTACGATGGGCCGCAACCGCGTGGTACGCCGTTTGTTTGAAGTGCTAGGCTATCAAGTAAAACGACTCGACAGGTTCTATTTCGCAGGTTTAACTAAAAAAGACCTCGCTCGTGGTGCATTCCGTGAGTTAACGCAACGCGAAGTAATTATGCTTAAACACTTCACCGGTCATCCTTCCACAACACCTAAAGAAGGCTTCGAAAGTTCATATCCTGTTGAAGGAGAAGAAGGTATCGAGGACGGACAAGATAATGTTGCTGGACAAGATATCGCTGAAGACGATATGTAGTAATGGTTGTACATTTTTAAAAAAAAATGTGCGTATAATATGCAAAATGATTGATCAACCCATTTAGTGGTTGGTCAATCATTTGTTTTTTTCCTAATGCACAATGAAATGCTTATCTTGATTTTATCAAACCTATTCCTCCAATAATAATATGCGTACCGATATCCTAATTCTCGGCTCTGGAATTGCTGGCCTTACCTTGGCCATTAAATTAGCAAAATCTATGCCCGAACGACGTATTCTTGTGTTAACCAAAACAAATGAAGGGGAAACCAATACCCGTTACGCTCAAGGCGGTGTCGCTGCGGTTTGGGATCTTGAAAAAGATAATTTCGATAAACATGTAGCAGATACCTTGGATGCTGGCGATGGCCTTTGTAAGGAAAATATTGTACGTATTGTTGTAACCGAGGGCCCCGATCGGGTACAAGAAATGATCGACTGGGGTGCTCGTTTTGATAAGGAAAAAAACGCAAATGAGTATGATTTGGCCATGGAAGGTGGCCATTCCGAACACCGTATCCTACACTATAAGGATTTGACGGGTTGGGAAATGCAACGCACACTGATGGATGAGGCCAACCGTCATAAAAATATTGAAATATTAGAGCATTATTTTGCATTGGAACTTATCACCCAACACCATCTCGGTCGAATGGTCATTAGGGTAACCCCTGATATCGAGTGCTTTGGCTGCTATGTACTCAATAAACAAACGGGTCAGTTTGAAACTATCTTGGCACGGGCTACCGTATTGTGTACCGGCGGCGGCGGGCAGGTATATAAGTCCACAACTAACCCTGTTATTGCTACTGGCGACGGTGTTGCAATGACCTACCGAGCAAAGGGTAGGGTTGAAAATATGGAGTTTATGCAGTTTCACCCCACTTCACTCTATAATCCGACAGGAGAAAACCCTTCTTTCTTAATTTCTGAAGCAGTGCGGGGTTTTGGTGGTATCCTGAAGTCCAAGGAAGGGGAGGAGTTTATGCACCTCTACGACGAACGCCTGTCACTTGCTCCGCGCGATATTGTGGCGCGGGCTATCGACTCCGAAATGAAAAAACGAGGCACCGATTGTATGTACCTCGATTGCACACACCTTAATAAAGAAGATTTTGTCGCTCATTTTCCTACTATTTACGAAAAATGTATGAGCATTGGCATTGATCCAATGAAAGATTTTATCCCTGTTGTACCGGCTTGCCATTATATGTGTGGCGGTATCTTAACCGATGAAAATGGTAAAACAAGTATCAATCGCTTGTATGCTGCGGGAGAGTGTAGCAGTACAGGGCTGCATGGTGCCAATCGTTTGGCTTCCAATTCTTTGTTAGAAGGAATGGTATTCGCACATCGGATTGCAGTAGAATTAACCGAAAAAATGGAGCATTGGGATTATCAAGAAAATATACCCGATTGGAACTCTGAAGGCACCAACGAACCTAAGGAAATGGTCCTGATCACGCAAAGTATCAAGGAATTAAAGGAAATTATGTCGTATTATGTCGGTATTGTTCGCTCTAATGTCCGCCTTAAACGTGCCTTAGATCGTCTGTATTTACTCTATCAAGAAACCGAAGACCTTTATAAAACCACCGCAGTTAGCCCGCAACTGATGGAATTGCGGAATTTAATCAC
>JAAFHO010000874.1 GCA_013297575.1 Chitinophagales bacterium | reverse complement strand
CAAAGCCAAGGTAATCCAAATCAGGGGCCTTGAAATACTACGTGTGTTTTTTACTGTGTTCTGTTGCATGGAAATCTATTTTTGGATGGATTAAAAAATGTTGATTAAACTTCGGCTCTGTGTTTTGAACAAAAAACGTATGGCATCCCATACCCTATGTACAAAACCTCACAACGCTCAGCATAAAAGGCAAAGCACTATTAACGTACCTTAATGCCAAATATTACTCGGTTGTGAATCCCGATTCATCTAACATTGCAAATTTTATGCCAATTATGTTAAATCTTAGTCAATATTCATCGGGGCATTGTAGTATCTTATAACTTTGCAACGTTTTTAACGAGGGAAAGTGGTTTTATGAAGAAATCGCATTCCTATTTACATCATCCATTTCACTTATTTTACAACAATGAAGAAATCCTTAGTCATTTTGACATGCCTTTTGGCAACCTTTTCCCTTGCCGCACAAAACAAAACACTTCCTGTTGCCAATGTAAAATCACCAGACGGACAGAGCATCAGCGTAAAGGACTTGGCTCCCGAAGGCAAAATTACGGTATTCAGTTTTTGGGCCACTTGGTGCAAGCCTTGTATCGCCGAATTGGATGCTATTAAAGACCTTTACCCAGATTGGAAAGAAAAATACAACGTGGAATTTGTAGCCGTAAGTATCGATGATGCGCGTACCCTCGCCCGCGTAAAAACGTTTGCCACCAATAAAGGTTGGGAATATACCATCGTGACAGATGCGTCCAAAGAATTCCAAACTGCTATGAATGTAAGCAATCCACCACTTACCGTTGTAGTGAACCAAAAAGGCGAAATTATTTTTGAACACCTTGGTTATACTTCTGGTAATGAATTGGAGTTGGAAGAAAAAATCATAGAGGCACACAAGAAATAAAACACAGAGGCTGCCTAATCGGCTGTTCTCGTAAGTTATTATAAAAAATACCCCGTTTAAGTAGGAAGACCTAAACGGGGTGTTTTTTATAGTACTTAAATCCCCGCAAATTCAGGAATCATCGTTTTGATGGGTTTCCCTTTTTTGTGGTATTTTTTAAGGAGCTTATTCACATCTGTTAATTTGAGTTTGCCTTTTACACTAATCATAAAAAAGCCATCTTCGGGATCATTCACAAAAACAACTACTTTTTTTAGCGTATTACCTTTATTTTTAGCCATTATTTGAACGCGCATTTTACCTTCCCTTACTGTTATTATTTCCTCCAAACCGTTGCGTTTTGCTTTGCGATTAAATCTTTTTAAATCGCGTCCGCTCAATGGGCTACCATCTTCAAAAATCAAAGTGCGCACCTTATGCAAACTGCGCAACATTTGGCGTTCGCCTTTTTCTTTCAAAAAGACAGAACCTGCACCGATGGCAAAACGCGGAACAGTAAAGTTTTTTCCCCCATCATAATCTTTGTATTTCCAGTACAACCAACGATCTTGTGATTGGGCAGCAAAAGCAGCACCTAAGAAAAGCAGACAAAAAAGAATATGTTTCATAGTATTAATTTTATTAAATTGTAATTAATTTGGTATAGCCTCAAACAGTACATAAATTGATTTTTCAGGGAATAACGACAACACAACGCTTTCCATTTGATTAGGAAAACGTTGTGTCGTTGCGTTAAAGTTGTTCTACCAACCTAGTCTTTTGTACCTTTGGTGGTATCCTTCTTGATTTTATCTAAATGCTGTAAACCATCAATATCGACCGATTTAGCAAGGCTGGAAATCTTATTCAGATCAATTTTACCCGTAAAACTAAGCATCGTAAATTCAGTCGGTGCGCCTACTAACAACAATAATTCGTTGATGGTATTGTTATTTTCTTTGATCCAAAAACGCACGTGCTCATCGCCATCGCGCACCGTAAGCAATTCTTCGTATTCTTTTTGTGGAACACGGCTCAATGCGTCTTTGTACATATTAATGCCTTCGCTTACAGAATCGGCGGTAAGTACGCGCAGACCGCCTAAGTCACCAATTACATCGCGAAATTTGTTCCAATCGGGATCACTTGTTTCAATTTTGGCAATCATTTGAAACATTTTCGGGCTGATATACACTACCGTAAAACG
The DNA here is from genome assembly GCA_013297575.1 of Chitinophagales bacterium. Lineage (GTDB taxonomy): Bacteria > Bacteroidota > Bacteroidia > Chitinophagales > Saprospiraceae > M3007. Next base: position 361 of record JAAFHO010000874.1, on the reverse strand, counting down.
TTCGTCTTCTTCGTATTTGCTAAAAAAGCGAGAGATACCATCATTTTGGGCAAAGGTGGAAAGGGCCGCTAAAAGGAAAAGCGGCAATAAAAATAACTTTTTCATAATTTAATATTTAGTTGTGTGAATCTTTAATTGATATATTGTTCAAAATCGACTTTGCTGAGCGGTTTGGCAATATCTAACTTGCCTTTGTTCATTTTAGCAGACAAAATTGCGAGGGCGGCTTTCAATTCTTCCAACGCTTGTTCGGTTTCTGCTGCTGTATATTCATCAGGGTCACCCGAACCTATTTCTTGTGGTTGAGCAGGCGCATCCATTGGTGCAATCGGCTTTTTGTAGCGTTTTTTGAATATTTTTA
>JAAFHO010000873.1 GCA_013297575.1 Chitinophagales bacterium | reverse complement strand
CGATAACAACCCCAATACCACACCTCAAGTGTTCAGCAATACCGCCCGAATGCTGGGTCAAAAACTACTCGTAGATGGTATGGGGAATACAACATCCATCTGCCAAGGCAATGCCATGCCCAAATTGGACAGTGCCTTGGTAATTGTACCCGATTTGGTGCTAACCGCCTTGCCTTTTGAGGTATTATTGACCGAAAATACGACGGCCACAGATTGGTCGGCATTGCCATATATCGTTAAAAAACACTCGATCAGTTATGCCTTCTCCGCGTCCTTGTTGGCTTTGCAAAAAACACTCACCGAAAAACGAAAAGGTAAGGCGCGTTTGCCATTTGCGGGTTTTGCGCCTACTTATTCCAATAACGCAGATCGGCTCGATAGTGCAGCAACGGATGTAACCTACTGCGCGCAACTCTTCAACGGCAAAGCATACCTCCACCCCGATGCCAACGAGGCACAATTTCGCGCTATTTCGGAAGAAGCGCAAATCCTGCTGTTGAGTATGCACGGCAATTCCGACCATGTACACCCGGGCTTGTCCCGATTGCGTTTTGGCGATACCAACGAAGGAAAAGACGGTGATAATATATTGCATGCCAGCGAGTTACAAGGCATTCCCTGTCGCGCCGATCTGGCGGTAATGAGTGCTTGTTTTACTGGCGACGGCCCTGTACAAGTGGGTGAAGGCGTGTATAGCATTGCCCGTTCTTTTGCGGTTTCGGGTGTGCCAGCAACGGCCATGAGCCTATGGAAATTCCCTGTTATTTCTTCGTCCAATTTGGTACGCGATTTCCTGCTGGGTATCAAAAACCAAAACACCAAAGACGGAGCATTACAACACGCAAAATTGACTTGGTTACAAGATCATCCACAGTCGAAATACGCACACCCCTATTATTGGGCAGGATTGGTGACAGCCGGCGACGCTTCGGTACTAAAAATGAGCAAAAAAGGATTTGATTATTGGTATTTTGCACTAGGAGCACTTGTTTTGGCGTTATTGGTGGGGGTGCTAAAACTCAACCGAGATTTTGCAGCAAAAAACACTATTTCATAGTAACATATTTGAAATTTGAATTAAAGTACAGATCCCAAAGTGTGGCAAGACCGGCCTTAGAAAAATGCCGTTTTTGCTCGAGTGGAGGCGGATGAAGCCAAAAAGTGTTTGAGCCAAACGTGTTTCTCGGCGCTTGCGCCCGTCAAAATGTGCGGCGAGTTTTTTTTGGCGCCGCCGGAACTCGAAAGCAAAAGCGCAGCATTTTTCGTCAGCCGAAGCCTTTTTTGCCTACTTTTTTTGGCGAAAAAAAGTAGGAAGTAAGCATTATTGCACAAATTTTCAATTTTTTGAGATTTGCAGCACCCTCCTCAAAAAAATGTGTCACCTTATAAAACCGTGATAAAAATTCTTTTTACACACCTAAAAAATGATTAAACACACTATTATCCTCTCCTTACTCCTATTTGCTACCTCATTATTATTGGCACAAACCAACGCCATTCCGCTCACAGCAAATATGGTGATCAAAACCTCTGTAAAAATCAAACCCGACAACTACGTGTTACCGGGCAATACCGCCGATCTATTCAAAGACAGCCTTGGTGGTACCCGCTGCACGCCCGTGATTCGTATTGAAGGCAGCCATATCGAAGTCGATTTCCAAAAAGCACAACTCATCGGTACCAGTACGCCCGAACGTCCCGATCAATTTGCAGGTGTCGCTATTCTAGTGCGTGGCAACGATATTACCCTCAAAAACGCACGGGTAAGCGGCTACAAAGTAGCGATTATCATCGAAAATTGCCAAGATCTAAAACTAATCGACTGCGATGTATCCTATAATTATCGGCCACGGTTATTATCAGGGCGCAAGAAAGAAAACCTCGACGATTGGTTGAGTTACCACAATAACGAACACGACGAATGGTTGCGGTATGGCGCAGGCATATACCTCAAAAACAGCCCAGATGCGGAAATAAAAGGCTGCAAAGCAAAAGGCAATCAAAATGCACTCCTAATGACGGGCTGTAACAATGCCACCGTATGGAACAATACCTTCCAATTCAATTCGGGTCTTGGTATTGGTATGTACCGCTGTAACAACAACAAAATTATGCACAATCGGCTCGATTGGAATATACGCGGCTACTCCCACGGCGTTTACCAGCGCGGCCAAGATGCTGCCGGTATTTTGTTGTACGAACAATCCAGCAAAAACCTCATCGCATACAATTCCGCTACCCATTCGGGTGATGGACTTTTCCTTTGGGCAGGCCAAACCACCATGGACACCGGCACGGGCGGCTGTAACGATAACATTATTTTTGGCAACGATTTTAGCCATGCAGCCACCAATGGCGTGGAGGTCACTTTCTCCCGCAATACCATCCGGGGCAATATGATCCGCGAATGTACCTACGGCATATGGGGAGGTTATAGTTACGAAACATTGAT
>JAAFHO010000872.1 GCA_013297575.1 Chitinophagales bacterium | reverse complement strand
CAGGTGCAGCAGTCACTTATGGCGATCAATCCAACAACGACGCACAATTATGGAACGCTGCAACTTGGTGGGATCCAATTGTTAGTTCACAAAATTTAGCAGAAAATGCCGTTCCGCTGTCTGTCAATATCACAGATGCTTGCACAACAGGCACTTTAAAGGTTAAATATATCCTTTCACTGGATTTGGACAATAATGGCAGCCAAGAAACCCGTGTGGACAGCGATACTTTGCCAGCGGCGAATACGATTCATTTCAATAATAAAGGACTAGCGGTAACGGCTGGCGTACAACGGCAATTTGATTCCAGACCCGTGGCCTTGGCCGATAAATACCGTTTTGACCTTCAACTCGATGCTGTTTCGCCCAGCGAGAAAAAAGCGCAATTAGTTTGGAGGAGTTCGCCCACGGCAACCACTATGGCACAATTGCCTTATGGTACGCACAAGATAAAATGGGTGGTGACCAATGACTGCGGACAGCAATCTACTTGTGAATATGCCTTTACGATACGGGATGAAAAGCCGCCAACCATATCGTGTATTAATGGGTTATCTGTTAATTTGATGAATATAAGTGGTGGATCGATACAACTATGGGCTTCCGATTTTTTGCAAACCACGGAGGATAACTATTCCCCTCCTAACAAAATAATGATTGGCATTAGAAAGCAAGGGGCTGGCACAGGATTTCCAGTTGATTCTACAGGTACTCCGCAAACTGGAGTTCAGTATAATTGTAACGATTTAGGTACTAATTTAGTAGAACTTTGGTCAAAAGATAAATCTGGAAATGTAAGTGCTTGTTCTACTTATGTTTTAATTCAAGATAATCAGTCTGTATGTTGGTCTGAGCCTCCTATAGTTAGTGGACAGATTAAGACTGAGGCTAACGAAGGAGTCGAAGATGTACAAATTGAAGTGGAGGTTACTAATAATGGTATTCCATACTTTGCTAACTCAATCTTTACCAATTCAACAGGGTATTTTCACTATCCAACTGCATTACAATGGACAAGTAGTACTAAGGTTACACCAAAACTAGAAATCGATCCCCTAAATGGCGTAAATACTTGGGATTTAATCCTCATTAGTCGGCATATTTTAGGTTTAGAACCCTTAGAATCACCTTATAAACTCATTTCGGCTGATGCCAATAAATCGGGGACTGTAACCACATTTGATATTGTAGAAATACGCAAATTGATATTGGGTACGTATCAAAAATTCCCAGTGAATAGTAGTTGGCGTTTTGTGGATAAAAGTCAAGTATTTACCAATCCATTTAATCCTTTTGCTAATGAGATTCACGAAAGTATTGCACTAGCCCCGATGCCTTACGCATTGGATTTTGTGGGTACAAAAATAGGAGATGTGGACAATACAGCCAAACCAAATGGCTTTTCTGCACCTACTGAAGACCGTACCGAAAAAACCACATTCTCCTTCCAAGATCAAAATATCGAAGAAAATGAGGTTGTTGCGCTACGTTTTGCAGCAGCATCCAATATTGAAGGGTATCAAATGACGCTCGATCTGGCGCAATTTGAGTTACTGGAAATTATATCACAAAACAATTTGACGATGAATAATTTTGGCGTTTTTGAGCAGGCTATTACGATGGTTGCCGAGCAGTCGAATCAGGGTTTCGACCTGCGTTTGCGCGCCAAACAGGCTGGCCAATTGAGTAGCATGTTGACGATAAACGATAAAATTACTCGTTCAGTGGCTTTTGAGGCAAACGGCCTTTCCAAAGGTATCGCTTTACATTTTGATCCCATTCAAAAAGAGGCCATCCAACTCAACCAAAATGTGCCAAATCCGTGGCATTCGGCCACCAATATTGGTTTCTATTTACCCGAAGCAAATACCGCAGTTACTTTTACAGTGGTAGATGAAATGGCGCGCGTTGTTTATACTACAACCAATACATATACATCTGGTTATCAGTCTATTGCGTTAGATGAAAGTATGGTGCCACAAGCAGGTATGTACTGGTATTCTTTAACCACGGCGCAGGGGCAACTGGTGCAAAAAATGGTTAAATTTTAGCATGAGCGTAGTGTTGAACTTAGTGTCGGCGTGACTCGCAGTCACGACGACACTACATAACTAACTAAAAATCAATGCCTTAACCTAATCCATGTTTCGCATAATCTATACATCTTCATTTATCAAAAACATAAAATTTTATTCAAATGATCCGAATATTTACAACAATCACAAAAGTAATTTTCCACCTACTGGTATTGGTTTCCCTCACCAGTTTTGTGCAAGCGCAAGCACCCGTCATCACCTGCCCAGGTGCAGCAGTCACTTATGGCGATCAATCCAATAACGACGCACAATTATGGAACGCTGCAACTTGGTGGGATCCAATTGTTAGTTCACAAAATTTAGCAGAAAATGCCGTTCCGCTGTCTGTCAATATCACAGATGCTTGCACAACAGGCACTTTAAA
>JAAFHO010000871.1 GCA_013297575.1 Chitinophagales bacterium | reverse complement strand
CGTTTTTCTACCCGATGCGTTGTACATGGAGCCATCTACCAGTGCTTGGCAAAATCCTTTGTTACTGACCAACAAACCTTTGATTGCGGGTTATATACACGCATCTCAGCAAAATTTAGTATCGGGTGCAGCGGCTGCAACGGTACAAAGTGTGGGCAGTGGCCGCGTGATTTCGTTTGCGATTAACCCAAATTTTCGAGGTTTTTGGCGGGGAACGGAGCGGCTGATGGGGAATGCTGTGTTGTTTGGTGGGATGATGCGGTGAGGTGGGGGAACGTAGTTTGGATGGCTTATGAGGAACAGTGATTTGTTTTTGTTTTATCTTAACGTGCTTTTCAGAACACTTTAAAAAATGCCATATAATGCCTAAAATGCCATTGCTCCTCATATTCCCCCTTAACTAATCTCAATTTTCAGCCACATATAAGAAATAGTTAAATCAAATTCTAGCCTAAGTTTTTGAAATGACGAAAATTTGAGTAAAGAATTAGGAAGCCTATTGCTGTATGTAAACTAAGCGACAAAACACATTAAGATATTACGCAAAATAATTTTTCTATAAAACACACAATATCATTTTTCCATTAGAAATATTATGGGGGCTTTGAAATAAATTTTCAAGCCCCCTGCTGTTTATTGTTTTTTTATCTTAACGGCACTAACTTTAAAACCTAACATCGTTAAGTGATCATAAGCCAAAGTAAGATTGAGCTGACTGAAAAACGGTAGACTTTCTTTAAGCGTCTTATTGGAAGAATCAATAATTCCAAATACAATACTAAAGTTATCCAAATTTGGTCGCTTAGGCCCTATTGGTACTATATCTAAATGCGCTTTGGGACCATTTTGCTTCTTAATAGCATTTTTCAAAGCCTTCCGGAACTGTTGATCTCCCAAAAATGATTCTGCTGAAATTTTACCCTGCGCAAAAAGATGACTCAATGATGCTGAAGATTTTTTATGTTTAATATGATAAAAAACACCATTACTTGATAGGACATCACATGCCTCGATGGAAGATCGAGCATTTTCACATTTAACTAATTTTTGATCCAATAAAATATACTGATTGGTGTCTGATTCGGCAAAGGCTTTATTATAATGTTCTTCCCTAGTACAAGTTGAAGAGCAGCCAAAAAAGAAATCGCTAGGGGCAATGATCCTTTCAAGTTTTTTAACTACTTGATTAACTAATTGATTATTAATTTTATACCACTGCCCGCCAAATATTACGTAGATATCATTGCCAATGCTCGTTTGGAAATGAAGACACCCATAAATACTCCATTTGGGAATTATGGTAGAACTAATAGAGTCCTGAATATGCAATTTCCTTCTTTTTAGGAAAGGTATATCAATCTGCATTTTATCAGAAACTGACGCTAGAAAGTCTGTAATTTGGGGTTCAGAAAATATTTCCCCCTTTTTAATAAAGGCATAACCCTCAATACCTCCTTCATCACTCACTTCAGGAAGACTAATATCTAAAAAATCTAATTGCTCATCCATCAAGGCTTGAATTAACTGCAAATCTAAAGCATCTAAAATGGCACGATCTTTCACTGCTTGTATATCATCAATCCAACTAAATTCTTTTTTATAACTATCACTATTATATTCAGCAAGTACACCAACTAGAATATCTTTAAGGTTGGTAAAATCTACTTTTGGAGAAAGTATCAATTGCTCTCGGCCACTTATTGTTCTCCCAAATAATCCTGTATTATTAGGCTCTCCAGATACCGCACATAGCAGATTATTGATAATATCAACTCCAAATATCTCTTTCGATGAGTTTCGGGTTGATTGCCTTTTTGTAAGAACTGTATTGTCACTTAAGGTAGCCAACTCAACGGTTTTTAACTTTTTGGGATTAACAGAATTTAATACTACTTTTAATCCAAATGTTTTATCAATATACTCATCATTTAATAAATATCGCCCAAATCCAAAAGATAGAGCAAGGTATCGACCTTCAAGATATAGTAATAAAACAGCACGACTAGAGGAATTTTCCAATTGGCTGTAATCCAATTTTTCACTAGTTCCGCTAGCAAGAAAATCAGCCCATGTTGGTTTTTCTTCATTTTTTTGCCCAATCACAATTTTGCCTACTAATCCGAATTTTGGGTCTAGGTCACAATGTTGGCAATCATTCCAGTTAGAGACACACTCGCTGAAACTTTTTACATCTTCTTTAATTAAGAAAATAGGTAATTTTTGAACTTTCTTGTTCATTTTTAATAAAATTTAATTTAAAAATCGGCAGCCCAAGTCTCCTACTCAGGCTGCCATGAATTAACATTACTGGTTAGGCTTCTCTCGGCGTACGCCTTTGAATTTAGTACCATCCTGCTTTACATCCATAAAGCGGCCAGTATTGGTGTCGCGCTTAACCCACTGTCCAGTTTTAGGGTTTTGCACTTGAGAGCGATCTCTCACTGCTCCTATTCGATGTCCGTCTCC
>JAAFHO010000870.1 GCA_013297575.1 Chitinophagales bacterium | reverse complement strand
GATATTGATGCTGCTACTTATTTTGAAGCGGTTATGACCACCATGCAAGCGTTGCGCCAAGCGGAAATTCCCTCTTCTCTTGATTTTGAAAATAAATACCGTGAAGCATGGATGCGGCAAATTATCCGCGCCGCACAAAAGAAAATGTATGCCAATATTGTAGTGGTATGCGGGGCTTGGCACGCGCCTGCACTACTGGATATAACACCACAACAGGCAGCAGATAACGATATTTTAAAACAATTGCCCAAATCAAAAATCAATATCGGCGCAACATGGGTGCCTTGGACCAACGAACGGCTAGGTATCCAAAGCGGTTATGGCGCAGGGGTACGCACACCAGGTTGGTCGGAACACCGCTGGAAATACCCTAAACACACCGGAGCAGAATGGTTATCGTCTGTAGCGCAAGCCTTCCGAAGCAAAAAGATGGATATTTCCACGGCACACGTGATGGAAGCCCTGCGGCTATCAGAAACCTTAGCCGCGATGCGCAATTTGTCGGCACCAACACTGGAAGAGTACAACGAAGCCACTGCTACCGTGATGTGTATGGGCGATAAAATTCAATTGGATTGGATCCATAAACAATTGGTGATTGGCCATAAAATAGGTAAAGTACCCGAAAAACTGCCACAATTACCGATTCAAGCGGATTTTGAGCAACATATCAAGCGGCTAAGGCTCAAACGGAGCGAATCGCCGCGGTCTATGGAACTCGACTTGCGGGAACAAAATGAATTAGACAAAAGTATTTTTTTGCATCGTTTGTCGGCACTACAAATCAAATGGGGCGAAGTATCCGAACCAGATGGTGCCAAGGGTACATTCCGTGAAATATGGGAATTAACCTGGCGGCCCGAGATGGAAGTAGAAATCATTACCCGTGGTACTTGGGGCAATACGATTGAAGAAGCGGCGACCAGTTGGCTGCTGCAGCGCGCTAATACGGCAACCACAATTCATGGTCTTACACAATTGATCGAACACGCGCTGCCGGGGGCTTTATACACCGTAAATGAGCATATTTTGCATCGTTTGGGTGATTTGGCGGCTTTGTCTTCAGATGTGTTCGACCTCATGTCGGCAGTTGCGCCTTTTGCGCGCGCTATGCGTTATGGAAATGTACGCAATACCGATAAAGTGGCTTTAGAAACCTTATTAGAAGGGATGGTTCGTCGTATTTTTGTCGGTTTTCCTAATGTGGGTTATGGCCTAGATGATGACTCCGCCACTCAATTATTTGGGCTAATGACCAAAATGCAAGATGCGCTGGAGGTAGTTGAACGCCCCGAATGGCTCGAAGGCTGGTACGATGCTTTACTAAAAACACAACAAAATTGTCACCCGTTGGTGCTGGGTTACAAAACCCGTCTGTTGCTCAATGCGAAGCGGCAATCGGAATCGGAAACCGCACAGCAATTTGGTTTGGCTTTAAGCAATGGTAATCCCGCTACTTATTCGGCGGCTTGGTTGGAGGGCTTTTTAAAGGGTTCGGGTAGTATTTTGCTATACGATCCTATACTTTGGAATATCCTGTACCAATGGACAGATCAATTGCCCGAAGATTCATTTAATGAATTATTGCCTATTTTGAGGCGTACTTTTTCGGTGTATGAACCATCTGAACGGCGTAGAATTGGCGAAAAAGCAAAAAATGGCTTGGAATTAAAGGTAGCAGCAACCAATACGGATGACGTGAGCAATGGTTTTGATGTGGAAAGTGCTGTACGTGCGATGGATATGGTGTTGACTTTGATTAAGTAGAAGACACATATTTTTCCATTAAAATAGTCCTGCGCAATTTCAAAGAAGGAGTCAACATTCCATTTTCTGCTGTCCAGGTGTCCGATACCAATTTAATATCCTTGATACGCTCGGGTTGACCAAGCAGGCTTTCGTTGATTTTATCCATTTCCTCGCGGAATAATTTTTCTATTTTCGGATTGATCACCATAAACTCAGGTGCTGTCCAATGTACTTTATTGGTTTTGCACCAGTGTTCCAAATGGACAAAATCGGGGACAATAATCGCACTTACGGTGGGTTGGTTAAGGCCATATACCATAGCATGTTCGACGAACGGCGAAGTACGCAATTGTTGTTCGACAAAGGCTGGTGCGACAAATTTGCCAGAAGTGGTCTTAAATATTTCGCTGATTCGGCCTGTAATCCTTAAAAAACGCTTGTGCTCAAATTTACCCTTATCGCCCGTGCGCAACCAGCCATCTTCCGTAAATTTTTCGCGTGTTTCCTCTGGCAGATTCAAATACCCCTGCATCACATTATACCCTTTTACCTCTACTTCGCCTTCGCCATTTTCGTCGGGCTGACTGATACGTACATCCACGCCAGGTGCTGGAATACCCACGGTGCCAAAATGTACGCCGCCCGGTTCAAACCGATTAAAAGCCACTACCGGACTCGTCTCTGTGAGGCCATAACCTTCACGTACAGCTATGCCAGCAG
>JAAFHO010000087.1 GCA_013297575.1 Chitinophagales bacterium | reverse complement strand
CAAGGATCAAAACCATCATCTATGTATTTATCCAAATCAATATTACAACCAATATAAGGTCTGTAGGAGGTTTGCCCATTAAGATCTATTTGAATGAATCTAGCATTAGCATCTACTAAAAAAGACCTTTCAATAAAACTATCTGCCGCTGAAGCATTTGTGTCAAGTTTTATAGATATCTTTACCAATCCATTGTGATCGGGTTGGCTTACTGTTGGAGGCTGAGATGTAGATATGTCAGCACCCGCGCCTACTGGAATGACGACAAATACTTTAAATTTATTGTCACTAGTACATTTTGTTACATGTACGTGAACTGCATGTTTTTTTATCATAAAATAATTTGTGTTTAGAATTTATAATTTAATACAATTTCTTGTATTGTATTTATAGGGTGACATAGCGCGCCATAACGCGCAAACAGATATACCGAAGGGTAAAAAAAACGTTTGCTTTTTATGCTATCAATCTCTTTGTCTGTACCTCTCAATATCCCAATCAGTTCGTTTTTGTCATTAAATACAGGCGAACCGCTATTACCTCCATAGGACAACAATTTACAATTGAATTTTACATTATCAGATTCAAAAACCAAACCATCCCATGATAATTTTTGGGGTAATCCAAATGGGTAACCCAAACAATAGGTATTAGAGCCAATTGGTACAACTTTTTCATCAGAAAATACCAGCGGATCAGGGAATATTGCACCACCTACTACTTCTACTTCCATAATTGCCCAATCAAAGTCCACACTCTTTTCTCCACCAATTCGAAAAACAGTTTTTGTATGCTTAAATTTGGGCAATACTGTAAAATCTGGTTCCTCGCCTTTAGATCCAATACAAAAATTTTGATAAAAATAAAGCGGTAAATCATTATCATTTCCTTTATGAGTTATCTCATCACGAATCGCTTCTACATCCAATACATGGGCTGCTGTGACAACCAAACCTTTTTTCCCATTCACCCGAACCAAAAAAGCAGTTCCTATGGCAGATGTGCAAAATTTTTGATTCTGAAAATGGAAATACTTCGAAATCAGTTGACCTTGTTCATCCTTATACTTAGAAAAAGATTCCAATTTCGGATTATTGCCTACACAGGCCAAAAAAGTTCCTTTTGCATTCCGTTCAACTTGTTTAATATATAAATTATATTCTTCTTGTGCATTATTTGAATCAATTATCCCCTGAATCACTTTAAGTGGTTCTGCCTGAATTCTATTACTTTTATACCCTATTCCGAGCATCTCAATTGCCATTTCTGGTTCGATAATGTGCGGTGTAACGTTGTTTTCTTCAAAATTAATGCCTTTGCTCAGAAAAGAAATTTTTTCATAATTGCTCAGTTTGTTTTCATCTATTATGTCTATTAATAGATCGTAATCTTCCGCAATAATGTCAGTACTAGTTTCCGTGAAATGTGAAACGGGAGCAATACTTGTATCAGACTTTAAAAATCTATCTACCATATATGCTCCGAATGATTTTGCTTGTGCCATGATAATAAAACTATATTTTTGATAAAAAACATGGCAAATTTACAGAAAGTATTAGCGACTCAAAATAAAATTGCTAAAATTAGTAATTTTATCTACAATATGCTAATATTTTTAAGATAAACACATAACTAAACTGCGCCTTCATCGATTTTATTTAACGCAAGCCCATGCTAGGCACACTAAAAAAAAGCCCCACCTGCAAAACAGATAGGGCCTAATAAATCAAACCATTTTTTATCAATTTACCGCTGGTGGTATAGCAGTTGACACCACATTGCGCACTGGTCTTGTGCTTTTCAAATATTTGAAAATGGCCTCGATATCCTCTTGTTTCATCGCTACACATAGTTGAACCAAAGACTTACCGACGATGTGCGGCTCTCATCTCACGACCCTATCCCTTCAATACCTCGCGCGCAATGACCAATTTCTGAATTTCCGAAGTCCCCTCCCCTATCGTACAAAGTTTAGCATCGCGGTAAAATTTTTCTACTGGAAAATCCTTTGTGTAGCCATATCCACCGTGTACTTGTACAGCATCAGTACTGACTTCCACTGATACCTCAGAAGCGTAATACTTGGCCATAGCGGCCTCTTTGGTACATTTGAGGTGCGCGTCCTTGAGTTGTCCGGCTTGGCGCGTAAGGAGTTCTGCTGCTTCTATTTTGGTCGCCATATCGGCCAATTTGAAGGAAATTCCTTGAAATTCGGCAATCGGTTTGCCAAATTGCTGGCGTTCTTTTGAATATTTTACGGAGGCCTCATAAGCACCTTTTGCAATGCCCAACGACAATGCGGCGATTGAAATACGGCCACCATCGAGGATTTTCATAGATTGGATAAATCCTTCGCCTTCTGCTCCGAGCATTTGGCTCTTGTGCACGCGGCAATCTTCAAAAATCATTTCAGCGGTTTCGCTGGCACGCATACCTAATTTATTTTCTTTTTTTCCTGCCTTAAAACCAGGTGTTCCGCGCTCTATCACAAAGGCACTCATGCCCTTGCTGTCCAGTAGTTCACCTGTACGCACAATCACTACGGCCACATTACCAGAAATACCATGCGTGATCCAGCATTTTGTGCCATTGATGATATAGTCATCACCATCTTTTACGGCAACACATTGCATCCGGCCAGCATCAGATCCAGTATTGGGTTCTGTGAGTCCCCAAGCACCAATCCATTGACCAGTGGCCAATAATGGTAAATATTTTTGCTTTTGCTCTTCTGTCCCAAAAGACAATATATGATTGGTACACAATGAATTATGGGCAGCAACGCTCAGCCCGATGGAGCCACAGACCTTGGCGATTTCCTCAATAATCGTAATATACTCTTGGTATCCAAAGCCTGCACCTTGGTAGGACTCTGGCACCAATACGCCTAAAAAGCCAAATTCGCCCATTTTATGAAAAAGATCAATGGGGAAATGCTGCGATTCATCCCATTCCATCACATAAGGTAGTATGTGGGTGCGCGCAAAATCACGGGCACTTTGCCTGATAAATGCTAATTGTTCGTCGTTAGCGGGTACGTTATGCCCCATATTTTAATCGTAGTTAAGTGGATAACTTCTATAAAAAAGTACTCCTGTGGTGAATAGATTTTATTTGAGTAGTTCGATTGTTTGGGTAATTTTCTGCAAAGGTATGATTTTAATAGGTTCGGTATTGTGAAAACTCAAACATGACAATAAATAGCATACTTTATCGGTTGAGACAACACACTACATGCTGATTTTCATTTGATATAACATAAATGACAACATATCCGTGGCTTCTTCTAATAGCTTACTGGTTGGCTTTCCTGCACCATGCCCTGCACTGGTTTCAATACGGATCAAAACGGGTTGATCACCTTGTTGTTTTTCCTGTAAAGTAGCAGCAAACTTGAACGAATGCGCTGGTACAACACGATCGTCATGATCGGCAGTCGTAATCATTGTGGCGGGATAGGCTACCTTTTTTACGTTGTGAAGGGGCGAATAAGCGTATAAATAATCAAACATCTCCTTGTCTTTATCGCTTCGGCCATAGTCCACCGCCCATGCATAACCAATCGTAAATCGGTGGTAACGCAACATATCCAAAACGCCTACACGTGGAAAACAAACCCCAAATAAATCGGGGCGTTGGGTCATACAAGCCCCTACCAGTAGCCCACCATTGGAACCACCTTCAATGGCCAAACGCTCCGGAGAAGTATATTTTTTGGCAACTAAATACTCTCCTGCAGCAATAAAATCGTTAAAAACGTTCTGTTTTTGAAGTAAGGTCCCGTTTTTATGCCATTTTTCACCAAATTCACCGCCACCGCGAATATTGGCTACCACATAAATACCGTTATTTTCCAATAATGCGGCCCGCGATGCAGAGAAGCCCGGTGTTACCGAAATGTTGAAACCTCCATATCCATATAATAAGGTAGGATTGTTGCCATCCATCGCAATAGTCTTTTTACGACTGATAAACATGGGCACTTGTGTACCATCTTTACTTTGAAACCAAACCTGCTCGGTAGTATAGGCATCCGAATCAAAATCGAGTTTGGGCGCTTTGAAAACTGTCTTTTCCAAAGTATTCATGTCTAACGCAAAAATAGTATTAGGCCGTAAAAAGGATTGAAAAGAGAAAAAGGCTTGTGTACTGTTCCGATCGCCTTCAATTGCGCCAATGGTGCCCAATTCGGGCAATGCAATTTCTTTAATAAATTTGCCATTTAGGTCAAAAACCCGCAATGCGCTGCTGGCATTGTGCAAATAATTGACCAATATTTTATCGCCACACACCACCGCGGCACTCAAAACATCTTTACTATCCTCAGCAATAAAGGTTTCCCAATTAGCCTCTTGTGGCTTATCGGCATGTATTAAAATGATGCGACTATTAGGGGCTTTGTGGTTGGTGAGTACTAAAAGCGAGTCACCTAAGTTGTCCAAAACATTAAAATCATGGTCAAATCCTGCCACAACTTGCTTAAACCCTGTTTCTTTTTTATCTAAATTTTTGATGGCTAATGTATTACCGCTGGTACTTTCACTGGAAATTAAATAAGCAAAACGTTGGTCATCGGTAGTACCCAAATTGAAATAATACTTTGGGTGCGCAGGGTCTTTATGGATCAAAAGGTCTTGTTCTTGGTTAGTTCCTAATTGGTGGAAATATATCGAGCAATTTTCATTCGCCGCTTTTAGTTCGTCGCCTTTTTGTGGCGTTGGATAACGAGAATAATAGAAACCATCGCCGTGCCAAGCAATAGCAGTAAACTTGGCAAATTTTACCTCATCTGGCAGTGTTTCGGTGGTAGCCATATCTTTCACCTTGATCGTGCGCCAATCGGAGCCACCTTCGCTGATACCGTAAGCCAAATAGCGGCCATCTTTTGAAAAACCAAACTCTTGTAAAGATGCCGTTCCATCTTTGCTAAATAGATTAGGGTCGAGGACAGACAAGGGTTGGCTATTCAAATTTTCCTGCATATACAGTACGCTTTGGTTTTGAAGTCCATCGTTTTTGAAAAAATAATAGCGGTCGGCTTTTTTGAAAGGCGTACCAAATTTTTCAAAATTCCAGATTTCTGCAAGTCTTTTACCAATTTTCGCTCGGTACGGAATTTGGCTCAAATAGCCATTGGTTACAATATTTTGTTTTTGAACCCAATCTTTGGTTTCCGCACTTTGGTCATCTTCTAACCAACGATATGGGTCTTTTACTGTGGTGCCAAAATAAGCGTCTGTAACAGCAGTATCGCGTTTCGAAAATGGGTATGTCACGGGGATTTGCTTAAATTCCATATTGGGTGTATTTGTTTGTGGTGCACCACATTGTACCAATGCAAGCGCACATGGTAGGTATAAAAGTAATTTTTTTAACATTGCATTTTGATATTTAGGCATTATACGGAATTAGGGTCGTAATGCTTTATAATGTCTATTTAAAGTGAAAAGTAATTCGTCACAAGCAGTACTTCATTGTTTTCACGTTGTTTAACCAAAAAAGCAGTAATTTTGTGGCTTTAAAACGCGAAGATGATTAAAACGTTTCATATTGTACCCAATTTTTTTAAAAAAGTGTGGATTGCACTTCTGCTATTCATCCCCTATTTATTACAATCGCAAGATTCTATCCCACATACCCTGCAAGATTCCCTGTTTTTTACCCAAAATGCATTTGCGTGGAAAATACTTCCAAGCAATAAAGACAGTTTGACCAATTGGCAGGTTGCGGGCGTATTACAAGTACTTTTTGAAAAAACAAATGAACGCATTGCATTGTGCGATGCCGATTTTCGTTCCTCATCCGAGCGGTACACTACCTTGGCATCTGCATTAGATCTGCTTAAAGTCGATACAACAGCATCCAAAGATAGTATCAAGGTGCTGAATAAAAGGGTAAAAACAGCGCTAAAAAAAGGAAAAGACGCAAAAAACCTATTGGCACAAGCAGAAACATTGCGGGGCCAATTAGAGGCAGGTATGGCAATGGACGCTCCCACGCGCCGCAAAAACATGCCCAAACTATTCAAAAAATGGCTGGATTTAGATAAAAAATACACATCCATGCACCAATCCCCCGAACCACCAGCCACTTTGTCACCAGTAGTAGTAGCAGTAGATCCTGTAATAGAAGATACCAAAACCACCACCATTGACTCTATGGAAGTGGATAGTTCAAGGCAGTCGGGCAACCGACTTAGTCAACTGCGAAAAAAATTAAAACCTAAAGAAAAACAACCAGAAAAACCCCAACCAGCCCAATACGACCCCGCAAAAGATGTTATGCTCAACCCTCCTGCGATCCCCTGCGCAATGGCATTGGAGCGAAAGGACGAATTTTCTGGTGCGATCTATAAAGAAACAAAAAAAGTAGAACTGCTTCGGTTTACCAATTCAATGATGAAAAAGGTACTACCCGAGGGGCAAGCACATATTATCTGTAAGGCGGCTTTGGCTTCAGATGGCGGTAATGGCAAACTTTTGCTCGATTTTGAGATAAAAGATCAAAATGCGCGCCGTAGTTTTGGCGGCTTAGCACCCAAAAGTATCCTTGGCTTAAGGTTTATGGATGGTGAATTAATGACCCTATTTAACGAAGGAAATCAAGAGGCGCTATACGATCCAGAAACAGGGATTACGCTCTTCAGAGGTATTTATTCCATTCAAAGCACCGTACTCAAAAAAATGGAAAAAATTGATTTGGACCAAATTCGGGTGGCTTGGAGTACCGGTTATGAAGATTATGGTGTGCACCACGTTGGTCTATTCCAAAATTTATCCACCTGCATTAAATAAGCACCGACAAATAGTAACGACATTGGAAAAGAACAAAGCACTATTGCCCTTCAATACATTTGGTTTAATGGCCGATGCACAGGCATTTATGGTCATTCAAACTACAAAAGATATAAAAACAGCGATACAATCTGGCATTCGCCCATTGCGCATATTGGGAGGAGGCAGCAATATCCTATTTACCAAAACCGTGGATGGGCTATTATTGAAAAATGAAATCAGTGGTATTGAAATCGTGCGACGATGGAACAACAAAGTACATATTGCAGTTGGTGGCGGGGAAAACTGGCACAAATTCGTGCTTTGGGCCGTTGAAAATGGATATGGAGGCATCGAGAACATGAGCCTTATTCCCGGTACAGTTGGCGCCTCCCCTATCCAAAACATTGGTGCTTATGGCGTGGAACTTAAAGATGTTTTTGTCCGATTAGAAGCCATTGATTTAGCGACGAACAAAAAATATGTCTTTAACAAAAAGCAATGCGAATTTGGGTACCGCGATAGTATTTTTAAGCGGCATGCTAAAGATAAATACTTGATTACCAAAGTAGTATTTTCGCTCACAAGCACGCAACACAAAATCAATACCAGTTACGGCGATATTTCAAAAACCCTTGAAACGCTACAAATTACCGGAACGCCAACGATAAAAGATATTAGCAAAGCAGTCATCCATATCCGTTCCTCCAAACTACCCGATCCTGCGAAAATAGGTAACTGCGGCAGTTTTTTCAAAAATCCAGAACTCCCCTCCAGTGTACTCGAACAAATTAGGCAAACGCACCCAACAGCACCCGGCTACACATTACCCAACGACCGCGTAAAAATACCAGCAGGTTGGCTCATTGAGCAATGTGGTTGGAAAGGCAAACGAGTAGGCAACACAGGTTGTTACGAAAAACAAGCCCTGGTATTAGTCAACCACGGAGGAGCCAACGGCCAAGAAGTAAAGCAACTATCTCAAGACATTATAAAATCCGTAAAAGAACAATTTAACGTAGCATTAGAACCCGAAGTAAACATCTGGTAGCCAAGCCCCAACGGGGCGACATATCCAGCATAGCAACGCCCTATGACTATGACGTGGCGTGTACGCGCCATAATCCCACCCCCAAAAGCCCTATTTTTTATTCACCTTAATATTTTGTTCCCCCGTCAATTTTTGCAATTTTCCAATCTTCGACTGAATTTCAGACTCCTCAGCATAGTTAAATTGCACCCCAATAGATTCCGCACCACTAGCAGAGCGTGCGCTATACACCTCAAACCCATTTTTCTGCAAAAGAGATTTCAATCGGGCGATATTAGCAGGATCTTTAAAAAGTCCTACCAAAAGAATACACGATTTATCCTTATTTTTTTCAGTTACAACAGGCGGCGTAGGAACAGCTTTCTTTTCTGGTTCAGTAGCCTTCACCACTTCTTTTGCTGGTGGGCTAGAAGGAATTACAGACTGTTCTTCAGGCGGCGTTGGTGTTTGCGTTTGTTCTTCATTTGGCTCAATTACGGGGTTATTTTGAGTTTGCAATTTTGCTTTTTGCATATTCAGGAAATAATAGCCCAAACTACCCGATAAAACCAACAAGCCCAAAATAAGTACAATCCTAGACCAATTGGTACCACTCGGCGCAGAAGTACTGAATACTGGCGGTGTAGCAGGCGTATAATTGACCTGATTTATAACTGGTGCAGTTGATGTAGTTGGAGGAGTAACAACAGGCGCATCGGTCACTTCGCGGGAGCGGGAAAGCGGCGAAAACTGCAAAGGAGGTAATCCAAAATTATCCCTCGAAAAATTAGCAGCATCGGGGAGAAACTGAATTTTTTGGACATAATTTTTATACAAACGCCCAATTCCTGGCAAAGCGACAATTTCTCTTTGGTTCAACTGAGCCAACATTTCAGCCACGCGCTCTTCCACCCAAGCACTTGCATCTTGCTCACTCATACCTTTATCTTGCACTAACTCATACGTGAGCAAGCCATCATCTGTAACCAAATTTTCGTTAAAAATCAATGTTTTTGTTGGCGGCGCAATAGATCCTCCGGCATAATCTACGCTTGCTGGCGCAGGTTGCGAAACAAATGCTCCAAGTCCTGGAATAACGACTGTATCATTATTGTACAAAAGCCGCTCAATGTGTGGTGCTAATTCTAAACTCATAATCTTTCTTTATCAAAACAAAGGCCAAAGTTAAGCATACCTTTAATTTTTTTCTAAAAATCGTTTTATTATTATTTGGTGTACAATGAACAATAACCCTATATTTGAGCCATAAAAGTACCCAGCATTTAAACACATACTACTATTTTATGAGTGAAGTTGACAGTTTTTTCAAATCGGCCTTCTCGGTTGACAATGTTATTTTTGGGTTCGATGGAAGTGACCTAAAGGTGTTGTTGATCCAACGCGGTGCACCACCATTCAAAGGGAAATTGGCACTACCGGGCGATTTGGTTTACCCCAATGAAAATTTAGAAACCGCTGCCGAACGGGTATTAGAACAACTAACGGGTCTGCGTGGCGTATATTTAGAACAAGTAAAGGCGTTTGGAGCAGTCAATCGGCATCCATTGGGCAGGGTAATAACCATAGCGTATTATTCTTTGGTCAAAACAAAAGATTATACCCCCATGCCCGCTTCTTTTGCCCAAGTAGCCAGTTGGCATACGATACATCATTTAGAAGAATTAGCCTTCGATCATAACCAAATACTCCACAATTGCCTCCTCCAACTCCAACAACGCGTGCGTATGGCACCTATAGGATTTGAATTACTTCCGCCCAAATTTACCCTCACAGAATTGCAACAATTGTACGAGTCAATACTAGAAACAGAACTGGACAAACGCAATTTTCGCAAAAAAATATTATCCATGAACCTATTAGAGGATTTGAATGAGATGCAGGCTGGCGTTGCACACCGGCCCGCTAAATTATATCAATTTGACCAAGAACGTTACAAACAATTTGTGGAACGTGGCTACAGTTTTGATCTTTAAATCCTTATCACGATAAACAACCATGCGCGTAGAACTTTGGGCCATTGGCAAAACAAACGAATCTTATTTGGAGACGGGCATGGCCATCTATGAAAAAAGATTGGGTCATTATTTACCCTTTGGTAGCATGATTATCCCATCGCCAAAATTAAAAACAACCGATGGGCAAATCATGCGGCAGGAAGAATCAAAACTAATCCTATCTAAATTGCTCCCCGATGATTATTTGGTGTTGCTCGATGAACGTGGGCAACAATTCACCTCTAGGGCCTTCGCCAAATGGATGGAACACCGCCTCACCGATTCCCGACGACGGATGGTTTTCCTTATTGGCGGCGCATTTGGATTCTCACAAGAGGTGTATCAGCGCGCCAATGCCCAAATTTCGCTCAGCACACTCACGTTTTCTCATCAAATGGTACGCCTTTTTTTCCTTGAGCAATTATATAGAGCAATGACAATCTTAAAAGGCGAAAATTATCATAATGAGTGATTTTTTTAAAAACCATATACAAGAGTTCTCAATAATGTAGCATCTTGCATCGTAAAATAAACACGTTAACATGGAGTTTCAGGAAGGAAAAGAAAAATTTATTGAATCTTGGGGTAAAATGGCCAGTGATTGGGGCATCAACCGTACAATGGCGCAAGTACACGCCCTCTTATTGATTTCGCACGAAGCACTTACCGCCGATGAAGTAATGGAACAACTCAATATTTCGAGGGGCAATGCCAATATGAATATGCGCGCATTGATGGATTGGGGATTGGTACATAAGCAACTCAAATCTGGCGAACGTAAAGAGTTTTTTATCGCCGAAAAGGATATGTGGCTGGTAGTAAGGCAAATTATCACCCAACGTAAAAAAAGAGAATTGGAACCAATGCTCAAGGTATTGGAAGAGGTATCAACCATTCATGGTAATGGCCCGGAAGTAGAAGAATTTACTAAGGTGGTGAGTGATATAAAAATGTTTTCGCATAAAGCCAACCAAACATTGGATGTATTGACTAAATCTGATTCCAACTGGTTTACTAACGTATTCCTTCGGTTTTTGAAATAAATAACGATTATTTCATCACTATTATCTACTTAATTACTTGCCTATTCATGAAAAATTTTACACCACTATTACTGCTTGTGCTGGCACTTTCCTTGGGATCAATGCTCTCAGCACAACAATCTTACAAAGTGCATTTTGCACACGGTACAGAAATTTTTGAAGCCAATTTCAAAACCGAAAAAACGAAACCTATCCCTGCTACCGATATAGCACAAGGCTACTTTGCGCGGTACGTTCAGTTCAATACCCTGCCATCAACGGAGCAACGCAAAGCATTGGAATCCAAAGGTATAATATGGAATGGATACGTCAATTATGGCACATATTTGATGCTTTTGCCCGAAAAATTTGATATTTCAACCTTAGATGCACTGGATGCACGCAGTATAGTTGCACCTCAACCACGGTGGAAAATGCACCGAAATTTGGTGGAACGACCTTTCGGAAAATGGGCACGCCATGGCGATTTTATTGACATTTGTATTCAATTATACCCACAAACCTCTATTGAGCAAGGTGCGACCTATTTCGAACAAAAGAAAATTCAAATCCTTCAAAAAGGTAACCAAAATGGCTTTTTATCTATTCGTATAGAGATAGATCAGATAGAAGAAATTGCAGCATTGCCTATAGTAAAATGGATGGAACTAACACCCGAACCCGCCGTTAAAGACGATATTAATGGCCGTTCGCTGCACCGTGCCAACCTATTGGACAGCGATCACCCTTCGGGTAAAAAATACAATGGTACAGGTGTTAATGTATTGGTGCGCGATGATGGTGCAGTAGGTCCTCATATCGACTTTCAAGGTCGTTTGCTCAACCAAGATGGCGTGGCACCTCAATTAGCAGGTACGCACGGTGATGGTGTAGCAGGCGTTATTGGGGCTGCCGGAAATATTGACCCCACCAAAAAAGGTATGGCTGCCGGAGCAGATATTTTTGTGGTCGATTATATTGATAATTTCCAAGACGCTACTTTGCCGCTGCATTTGGATAAAAATGTTACGATTACCAATTCCTCCTATTCTAATGGTTGTAATGCGGGTTATACATTAGCCACCCAAACCGTGGACGAGCAAATTTATCAACACCCATACTTGATGCACGTATTCTCTGCGGGCAACTCTAATGGTTCAGATTGTAGTTATGGTGCAGGTAACCAATGGGGCAATATTACAGGCGGTCATAAAATGGCAAAAAATGCCATTGCAACAGCAAATTTAAGGGTAGATGGTACTATTGAAACGTCGTCCAGCCGTGGACCAGCGCATGATGGCCGTTTGAAACCAGATATTTCGGCACATGGTACCGACCAAAATTCTACTGACCCCAATAATGCATACCAGGTTTTTGGTGGTACGTCTGCGGCATCTCCAGGTATTGCAGGCTGCTTAGCGCAGTTGACACAAGCATACCGTACCCTAAAAAACACCCCTGATGCGCCTGCTGCTTTGTTAAAATTGGCACTTATGACCACAGCCAATGAAATGGGTAATGTAGGCCCCGATTATATTTTCGGATGGGGGCATGTCAATAATTTCAGGGCATTAAACTTACTAGAATCTAACCGTTATACGACAGGTGCTGTGGAAAATGGTGCGACATCAACGCATACTGTTGCCATTCCATCACAAACCAAACAGGCCAAATTGATGGTATATTGGGTAGATCGCCCATCGGACGAAAATACAGCCCGTGCATTAATCAATGACCTGGATATAACCGTTACGGCGCCCAATGGCACAATTTATCGCCCATGGTTATTGAACCCAACCCCCAACGCAACCACCCTCAATGCCCCCGCAACTACTGGCC
This sequence comes from Chitinophagales bacterium, assembly GCA_013297575.1. Classification (GTDB taxonomy): domain Bacteria; phylum Bacteroidota; class Bacteroidia; order Chitinophagales; family Saprospiraceae; genus M3007. Next base: position 504 of record JAAFHO010000087.1, on the reverse strand, counting down.
GCGACTCTTTGAATAATATGGAGCAAGTAGCCATAGAAAACCCAGTTGCAGGCAACTACACCGTAAATGTAAACGGTTATGAGGTACCATTTGGTCCACAGCCGTATTACCTCGCTTGGGAGTTTTTAAACGACCGCGTCCAACTCACCTATCCTGCTGGTGGTGAAGGATTTATTCCCGGCACCAAAGAATGGTTACGCTGGGATGCATACGGCAATACAGAGACTTTTACTTTAAGATACTCTTTGGATGGCGGAAATACCTTTAGCCCAATCATCGGAAATATCAATAATGCACAGCGGATGTACGAGTGGACAGTACCCAATACAACCAGCGGCAATGTAAAATTGATGTTGATCCGTGGAGCACGTCGCGACACCACCGATTTCCCACTTACCATTGCGCCAATACCTACCAATTTGGCCGTTACCAAAGTATGTCCCGATTCTATTACCTTGGATTGGACTAAAATAGCCAATGATACCCTAGCATATGATATATATG
>JAAFHO010000869.1 GCA_013297575.1 Chitinophagales bacterium | reverse complement strand
AGATTTACATAAGGGAATAAACCGGAAAACCCATAAAAGAGTACGGACGCGGAAGCCGAAAAGCGAATAGAGTAGGCAATTAAATGTTATTTACTATGCGTTATTTAGTATTATTTGCAGTGTTTTCAGTGATGGCATTTTCAGAAACGATTGCGTCTCCCAAACCTGCCGCCGCTGGGCCAGGAAAACAGCCTTCTTTCTACACTTGCCGTTGTGATGACTCTAGTGCTGATCTGAGTTGGGGTGTTTGGTGTGTCCCTGGGGGGGCAACGTGCATCACCCACCCATGCGAAAATTGTAACGGATAAAAAGATGTACAGAAGGGACAAAACCGGAAAACCCATAAAAGAGTACGGACGCGGAAGCCGAAAAGCGATTAGAGTAGGCAATAAACATTTTTTATTATGCGTTATTTATTATTATTTGGGATGTTTTCTGTAATATCATTTTTAGAAATGAATGCTTCTCCAAAGCCTGTTGCCGCTGTGCCTAGCCAAGCGCCCAATCTTGTGTTGTGTCGTGATTGTGCCGGAGATGTGGTAGCTTTTGGTAGCACTTGTGTATATGGAAAAAGCGTGTGTGAAGCACATCCATGCCCGTCCACATGCGATGAATAAGAGATTTACAGCAGGGACAAAACCGGAAAACCCTTAAAAGAGTACGGACGCGGCAACCGAAAAGCGAATAGAGTAGGTATTATTATCAATTATTATTAAAAATGCGTTATTTAGTATCATTTTCGTTATTAAGTATTATGTTAATGTCCTTTGGCCGGTCAACATCTGCTCCACGGAGTTTAGCACCAGGGTGGGTTATCCAGTCAGACATATGCACGGATGCTAAAGGCAATGTTACAGGTTATGGTAATACCTGTGTTGTTGGCACAGGTAAATGCGTCGAGAATCCTTGTAAGCCAAAGCAATAAAAGCAGTTCTTTTAACTAATCTTCAACCTATAATTAAACAAATAAAACACAAATAAAATAGTATAAATTTGTTTTTTTATAGGTTGATAATTATTATATTTCTTCAAAATAAATATTTCAAAATCATGAGCAATAAACTATTCTATTCATTAGCAGTATGTCTGCTTTCCATAACATTAGGATTCAAATTTTTCAAAAATAGCCCTGGGACTATTTTTAACTATTCTAATCCAACCTATTCATTTAAATTATCATCACCATCAGATCAAAAAGGATTGGCAAGTATTCTGTCTTTTTCTGCTGCACAACGATTGGATTCCACATATTATGCGCTAAAGAATATCCAAAATGTATTTAGAACGGACAAACATATCGTAGTATTTGATGGCCGTACAGATTATATAGAAAGGCTTTGCTTCTTTGATCTTACGACCGGAAAACTGGATAAAGAAGTTAATTTCCCTAAAAACGACCTTGATGATATAGCAAGCATTCGCGGTATAGGATATGATGCTAAACAAAAGAAATTTTATGCTTTAGCCAGTGGTCGTCAATCTATATTAGAATATTCTTCCACTGGAGATTTAATCTCCGAAGTTTGGATAGGCATGTATGGTAGCAAGATGGTATTACTTGACGATGGCACTTTTCTCGTTGAATCTGGTTTGAATGAAAAAGGTTTATCAAAAGGACACAGGCTCGTATTATTTGACCAAAAAGGCGAAGTTATTGATCGTTATTTTCCTTATGATGAAGGAGAAGATGGTTTTTTGATGGATAATACGGGTGTTTTATCAAAATTTGATAGTATTGTCCACTATTCTTGGCCATTAGGTGATACCATTTATACTTTTACAAATCGAGTGTTCTCCCCTGAAATAATCATTGATTTTGAAAAAAGTACGATTCCTTATGAAAAGCGCGTTGATGCCACTTTAGTGACAGATAACCAACTTTTCAAGTATTCATTTATCCTTCCAGATTTTGCGGCTTCGGATGATTATCTTATTTGTAGTTATATTAATGCAGGAAAACAAAAAAACTATGAGTTGATTAATAAAAAGACTGGATCTTATTTAAATTCCAGGACAGCACTAAATGATGAGTTTAAAAGCCTTTTCAATACAGGAAATATAATAGGGATGGATGGCAAAACCCTTATTATTGAATTGACACCCAAACGAGCAAAATCGCTGCTAAAAGACCATGCAAATGAAATCACATTAATTCAACAAAACGTACCCGACCTTTATCGTGCAATATTCCAAGCGACCCAAGATAAAAATCCAACATTATTGTATTTTAATTTAAAAGCATAACGCGCTTTTATGTTAGTATAATAGTAGTTATTGTATAATTTAGCAATTCGCACTTCACCATGAAATACCCACTCATATTACTCGTCCTCTTTGTCACCCTCTCTGCCAATGCGCAAACAGCCACCCTCAATGGCTCTTTAATAGATTCTGCAAGTCGTAATCCAGTTGCATTTGCCACACTTTACCTCTTCCGGCAAGATTCCCCTGCCAAACCAATCCGCTCGGG
>JAAFHO010000868.1 GCA_013297575.1 Chitinophagales bacterium | reverse complement strand
GGGAAATGGGGAAAAAGGGGGGCTAAAACCAATAATTAGCCTTCGCTACCAACGCTTTGTTCTTTACACCGGGCACATTTACGCCGTAATTATCGGTATATACCACAAATAAGTCGCTCATTGGACGGAAACGCCACTGCAAACGACTGTTGATATTGAAATTATCTGCTTGGTTGTTGTATTGGATAAAGGTCGTCCACCAAATGTTTTTAGCCAAAAATATTTCAATGCGAGGTGTAAGATTTACAATATTGACATCGCAATAGGGCTCCGGAAAACTGAGACGGTTGTAGGTCGCAGCCATTTTCAGGTTGAGGAGAGTTCGGTAACGCCAACTGAGTTCAACACCTGCGGTATAGATTTGGCCATTATAAAACTGCCCAACTTGTGCATTCAAATTAGCATAAAAACGCTTGCGGTAATCGGAACCCCATTCCACACCCCCATTAATAAAACGATATTGATCCGTTGGTAATGGAGGACATGTTTCCAGCGGCCCATCGTCAAATTTGAACGAAACGGGTACGTTGGCATAGTTAGGATTCACATACAAGTTAATCGAACTGGTATTTTTGAAGTTAATCTCCGCTGAAATATTATTGGAGGATTCATTAAGCGTTCCATCGGGGTTGATGACTTGGAACAGTTCGGCACCCAGTTCTATAAAATTGAGTTTTGTCGTCTTTTTTTTAGGAAAAATACGATAATTGGAACTGGAATAAATAAAGTTATAACCCAACCGAATGACGGTATCCCGAAGCACATCATAATTTTCGATCCGTTGCTCAAACCCCAAATCCGCCTTGTAATTTTCACCCATGTGCAATACATCAATCAATGTATTAAAATTCCTATTTTTGTACGTACCACCCATATTACCCCACCAGTTTTGGTTGGTAACACCTGGCTGAAACGAGCGGTGGTGTGTGAACCAGCCCCCCCATTTGCCATCGGTGGAGATATAATTGGTCTCTATTCCAGCATTCCGACTATAGGCTTTGGTTTGCCGTTCGGTGCCTTTAAATTGCTCGCGATCAAGGAGATAACCGGCGACAGTGGATCGACCAAAAACACGGCGATTCAGTGACAGCGCGGAAAAATTTTGGGTACCACTATCTTTACTTTCCCGGGTTTGCATGGTGAGTGCGCCGATACGTGTATTGGCATCCAAGTTACCCGTTAGGCGCATACCTCCAAGGATAGTTCCGGGCGTTCCGTCGGGGTTAAGACCAATACGGCGCGAGAAAAAGGGTCTTATCGGCGGAATGCCATAATTACCAAAAATATCGGCATTTTCAAGGAAAAAAGTGCGTTTTTCGGGTAATTGTACATTAAAACGGGTCAAGTTGACGACTTGCTCATCAATCTCAATTTGAGAAAAATCGGGATTTACTGTTAAGTCTAAATTCAAACCCGAACCAATGCCTATTTTGGCATCCATTCCTACCGAGCCTTGGGGTTTAAAATCCTCATTGGCTTCATAATTTTTAGAAACGCCACCGCTTACATAAGGAATAATATTGTAATTACCTTTTACGGGTCGTGGTGCTTCTTCCCAGTTGAGGATACCCGTCCAGCCTAGGTCAATACCATCAAACTGGAAGGGTACGCCGCTCCAAGTGGAATAAATACCATTGCCCAAGTCATTCCGAATCACGTTGATGCCCCATTGATTTTGGCCATCTTTGTACCTTAAAATACGCAGCGGGATGGCATACTCTGCCGTCCAATGGTCATTATAAAGTTGTGTTTCTACCCACCAGGTATTGTCCCAATTGGTATCCATATCATCATTACCGGTGGAAACCAGCGCGTCGGTTTGTACGCCTTTGGTAGAAATACCAAAAAAGTACCCATTGTTGGCTTGATTCATCGGATCAATCAGCAACGCCACACCATCGGAGTCCCAGTAACCATTATCTCGTTTGAGGCTTTGCACCACATGATCGGGCGTGCTATCTATGGCTGTAATGGCCACGTACAGGAACTGGTCGGTATAGAGGCATTGTACGATAGTTTGGTAGGGGGCAGGGCCACCATCGCGGGGCCATTTCATGGAAAAATTAGAGGATTTTGAGGCTTTTGCCCAATCTTCTTCGTTCAGGTTGCCGTCAACTACAATGGCACCTTTGGCACGCCAAGCATTCATTTGGTATTTGGCTTGGTGCTCAGTGCGGTTATTTTGTGCCAAAACAAGGCTGGGAAGGAGTAAAAAGGTAATAAAAAAGTAAATGTTGCGCATAATTCTTCTTGCCAAAATGGCCAGTGAAGGTGTTGGATATTTCGTTGATAGACAATCATTTCACCGCTAAGACGCATGAAATGCTGCAAACTTGAACAATAGCACCAAACCCCAAAATATAAGATAAAGTTCCCGTGCGCGAGGGGTATTTTTCAAAATATTGTATGGCATCGCTGTCCCATATCGCAGTATCAATGCAGCCCCACCACCAATTTCCGCCCGCCTAATCC
>JAAFHO010000867.1 GCA_013297575.1 Chitinophagales bacterium | reverse complement strand
AAAATTGACATATTACCAAGATGCCGACCAAAATGGCAAATATGAAGCAGGTGGTAAGGATCGTTTGATGTTCCAATTCACCAATGGCATGACGATGGGTCTTACTGCTGGTCTTACCTTCTAAAATAAAATATTATGGATGATGTAGATGTTCTACGGATTTCTGAAAGATAAAAAAGAGCCATTCCGTTTGTTCGGGGTGGCTTTTTTTGTGCGGTATTGAGATAATTAAAGGATGGTGTATTTTTATCTAAAAATCAATATTTATAAGTTATTGCGAGAATTTTAGATTTTTATTTTGCTAATTTTTAATCGGTACATTTTTCTTTGGATACTTAACATTAGGATAATATTGGCTTAACATTGCAGTAATTTGAATTATAGACCTTTGCACCATTAACAGATACAACTAACAAATTGATTTTTACAATGAAAAATTTTTTACAATTCAGCCTTTTTTGCTCTTTAATGTTGGCCGCTACTGCTATGTCGGCTCAAGTGGGTTACAAATTTGCTAAAACAAGCTACGTGGGTGCACTCAACGCAGATGCTGGTTCCAACTGGACTACAGGTTGGGCAAACTGGGACCCAAAAAATGCAGTATATGGCGCTCCAACAGATCTTACTACTTTAGACGGTATGGCAAGCACACTACCAGTTGTTGGTGAGAAAAAATTAAGTGGCACCGTAACATTGGATGCTTCTAAAGTATATTTGCTCAAAGGATTTATCGTAGTACCTGATGGTGCTAAATTGGTGATTCCTGCTGGAACGGTGATCCGTTGCCAATCAGATTTGAGTACAACACCTAAAAACTACGCTTCTATCGTTGTAGAACGTGGTGGTAAAATTGAAATTAATGGTACTGCTGCTAATCCAGTAGTAATGACTTCTGCAAAAGCAGTTGGCCAACGTGAGCGTGGCGACTGGGGTGGTTTGTTGATCGCAGGCCGTTCTAAGCATAATATTTCTAATGCCAATTTTGACAATGTGCAAATGGAAGGTTTTAACAACGTTTCTTTTGATAACACGCTTGCAAAATTCGGTGGAAATGACTTGAATGATAATTCTGGTTTTATCCATTTCTTGCGTATTGAGTTTGGCGGTTTGGCTTTTGAAGCCAACAAAGAAATCAACGGTCTTACTTTTGGTGCCGTAGGTGCTGCTACAGAAGTAGATCACGTACAAGTATCTTACTCTAACGATGATTCTTTTGAATTTTTCGGTGGTTCTGTAAATACACGTCACATCATCGCATTCAAAGGTACAGATGATGATTTTGATACGGATAATGGCTACTCTGGCCTCAACCAATTTGGTATTGCAGTACGCGACTCTGCTTACTACGATCTAACATACAGCCTTCCTAGCGGTGCTTCTACTTCTGAAGGTTTTGAAAGCGATAACGAAAGTTCTGGTACGGCTAACGTAAATCCTCCAACAAATGCGATCTTTACCAATTTCACAATGGTAGGACCAGTACCTGTAGGTTCAAAATATAGCGATATGAACACAACCACAAAAGCGGCTTTCCGTCGTGGTGCGCGTATCCGTCGTAACAGTAGCCTTCGTATCTGCAACTCTATCTTTATGGGTTACCGCAATTTTGTGATGATCGATGGCGATAGCTGCTTGCGCAAAACAAATGCTCCAGGTGCACTTGCTTTGGTTACACCTAACACAGCAGTATCACAAGACAAGCAATTGATGTTTGCTAACAATTTGATTTGCAACACTACAACGGCATTCGTAAGTAGCACAGATACTACAGCAAATGGTCTTTGCGAAGTAGCACGTGCAGCGGGTTCTTTGACAAAACGCGGTGCAGTAGATGCTTGGTTGCGTCAAACTGGTGCCTTAGCGAATAATATCGACCCAGTTGCGTTCACAGCAGGTACATTGTTGATCAATCCAGTTGCAGCAAGTACAACGCCAGATTTCCGTCCAGTAGCGGGTTCACCTGCATTGGCTGGTGGTAACTTTGATAATAACCCAGTATTGGTCAACTTGATTTCGGCTGCTTACGAAATTGAAACGGCTGAAAAATATAGCCCAGTTTATCCTAATCCAATTCGTGGTGGTTTGTTGAACTTCGGTCGCCAAGTAGTATCATTCGGTATCTTTGATGCAAGCGGTACTTTGGTTCGTTACGGTTTGGATGCTACACACGCTAATGTAGAAGGTTTGGCAGCAGGTATCTACTTTATTAAGTTGGATGGCCAAATGCAAAAATTGATTGTACAATAAGATTTTAAGTAATTTAGGACACGTAGTAATAAATAGAATTTAGGAAAGTTTGTGATGCGCCATTTCGAGTTATCTCGAAATGGCGCTTTTTCTTTTTATTATTCTTCGCCGGTTTGCTCCTTGATATAACCAATATTGGCCTTACTCACCTTTTCAAATAAATCGATATCACTACAAAAAACTTGAAGAATGGCCGCAATGGTTCTTTGGTTTTCCTCACTATCGGCGT
>JAAFHO010000866.1 GCA_013297575.1 Chitinophagales bacterium | reverse complement strand
AGTCAGTTCATTGGCCATAAGTGCTTGGATTTCGGTTGCGTTCAAGCCTTTTTTCCAAAGCGACACTTCATCAATTCGACCGCCGTATAAGAAATTAAAACCCGCCAATAAACTTTTACCCAGTGCAAAAGAAGTGGTGGTGCTGGTGATTTTGCCAGAAGCGGTTTTGCTGCCTTTCAAAACACCATTGAGGTACAATTCTACTTTTGTACCCGTATATACCCACGCAAAATGTTGCCATGTTTCTAATTCAACGGTGTAAAATGGCGCTACATATTCATACAAAGTCCCTGCTGAATTTTGAAAACGGCACTCAATTTTGCCGTTGTCCAATTGAATCATATAAAAACCTGCATTGGTACCGCGAATACCCATCATACCGTGTCCATAAGCGTATTGATCGGTATAGAACCAGCCCGACATCGTGATACCGGGGGCATTGGCAATCAGAGCAGATGCGTTGGGGAGTTCCACAAAATCGTCCACCCTGTCGAAGTGTAAATATTGATCCGACTGTGCCTGCACTTGGACAACGGAGAGTAATAAAAAGAGAATTTTGTATAAATGCTTCATAAATATATAGTGTGTATTTGAAAAAAGTGTTTTAATAACTTGTTGATTAGTAATGTATCTGCCTAAAAACCAGCCCCTAGCGTAAGCCCAAATGACCGCATTCCAGGCAATGCACCAAACTCAATCCCTTGCGCGTTACCGCTGCCATTAGCACCTTCAGGGTTAATTTTGTCGGGTAAACTAGAATATAAATAAGCCAAATCACGTCCAACTAGGGCAATTTGTAGGTTTTGGAATACTTTTCCGCCCCACTTTTTTGGCAACCTATAACTTATCGATACCTCGCGAAGTTTAACCCATGTATTTTCAAAAACCGATGGAGTAGTGAGTACGGGGCCCCATCCGCCGCTATTGAGGTATTTGTAATAATAATGTACGACTTTGTCATTCGGTGTACCATCGGCATAAACGCCCGGTAACACCACACCGATATTGGCTACCGTACCATCGGGGCGGGTATAGGGCAATCCACCGCCATTCCGCTCGATAAGGGTATTGGGGCTTTGGCCACTTTGTTGTGCTGTGGCGTAAGAACCAGAGTACATATCGCCACCAATTTTGGCATCCACTAAAACCTCTGCGCTGAAATTTTTCCAAGTAAATATATTGCGAATTCCGCCAATGAATTTTGGTGCAGAATTGGCATACCGCTTAAATTTACCCTGCTCATCATAGATTTTCAAGGGAACACGCACCTTTGTAACTTGGTATTGTGTACCCGCTTCATTAAGAATGGGCAATCCGCTGGCTTCGTCGCGGACATAATCGAAACCGATCATAACACCATACGCCTGCTGTGCTTTGACCGATACCGCCGATCCATTGGCACCCCATATTCCGCCCAATTCGAGTAATTCTGCGCCATCGGACAGTTTTTCAAGACGATTGCGATTGCGCGCGCCATTCACTTTGGTTTCCCATGAAAAATGTTTCCTTTCCAGCCAGCGCATCCCTACAATGGCCTCCATGCCCCTGTTGCTAATGGCGCCAGTGTTGATCCGAACGGTCGGATACCCCGACGAACTTGGTAGTGGCGAGTTCAGCAATTGGTTATAACTGTTGATATAATAATAGGTAAAGTCAATTTGCATACGGTCGCGCAAGGCACCAATATTCAGACCAATTTCAAAGCCTTGGCTGCGTTGTGGTCTCAAATCGAGTGGACGTACAATGGGTTCAGGGAAAGCCGTTGGCTGTCCGGCAAAATTGCCCGTTGTATAAACCCGTTGTAGTTGATACGGGTCGTCGTCGGTGGCGGTTTCGGAATAGGCAAAACGAATTTTGGCAAAATTGACGTAAGGGCTTTTTTGCCAGTCCAATAATTCCGATGGGACAAAACTCACATTAGCCGCTGGAAAAAGATAGGAACCAGTGGCTTTTGGCAAAGTGCTCGACCAATCATTACGCACCGAAACTTGGCCAAAAAGCCAATTCTTATAGCCTAAATCGAGGAAACTATACAAAGAGTTGAGCCGTTTTTCGTAGCGGCCCTCGGTAGGTGTAGTTGGGTAGCCCACAAAATTGCCGAGTGAATATAAAAATGGGTCACGCCACTGGCTATAATTGCTACCAAATAAACTATACGTTTTGATTTGGTACTGCGTTCCACCAAAATTAAGCGAAGTTTCGAGGTTGGGCAGGATATTTTTCCGTTTAGCACTCAGCAAAAATTCATTATTGATCGTATTGGCTTTGCTCAGGCTATGGCTATAACCGCCGCCCAGCGTTCCAGTAATATCGATGGGTTTGTTTTTACTTTCAAAATCGTCGAAAGTATTATCGGTGCCAGTGCGCCCCATGAGCGTCAACCAGGGTGCAATATCGTAAAAAATGGCAGCCGATCCTATAATTTTATTGCGCCGCAACCAGGTATTTTGGTTGTAAACGCTCCAAAAAACGTCGATAT
>JAAFHO010000865.1 GCA_013297575.1 Chitinophagales bacterium | reverse complement strand
AAATGTAGTAGCATTAAGTGGTAGTGCTCCATTCACCTATGCCTGGACGGTGAATGGAAATACCGTAAATACACAAAGTATTACCGGTTTGAGTGCTGGTGCATATCCCGTTATCGTAACAGATGCCAATGGCTGTAAGGCTTTTGGCGTGGCCGATATTGGAGCAACTGCTTCTGCTTTGGCGGAATTTGGTATTCAAAAAGTTGATTGTGAAGCAAATACTGTAACAATCAAATTAAATGACCTCTCCGTTGGAAATGGCAATGCGATTACCAGTTGGGAGTGGGTGATTGCCTGGGGTACGGGTTCTGTTGCGTATAGCGGCCAAACACCACCAATTATCTCCGTACCTGCCAACTCAACCGGTACTGTGATATTAAAAGTATCAACAGCTTCGGGTTGCGTGGATGAGGTCGTTCACGATTTTAGTGTAGGCCAAGCGATCAATATTTCAATAAATGGCAACAATCCAGCGGTTAATTGTACAGGAGGTGCTTCAACTATTTTAATCAATGGCGACCCTACTTATACTTACCAATGGTCGCCAATGACCAACCTTACTTTTGTAAATAATAACCCCCAAGAAGTAATAGCCAATCCATCGGAGGCCACCACTTATCAACTGATCGCGTCTAAAGATGGATGTAAAGATACTTTAAGTGTACAAGTGGTAAAACCAACGCCATTCTTGGTGGATTTGGGAGCACCAATAGTAAAAACATGTACACCTAATCAATCTATTGCGGCTGCTTTAAACTTGCCGGATCTAATATTAACGTATACATGGTTGAATGCACAAGGCGATTCCATTGGTACGGGCAATCCTTTTATAGTTCCTGCGACGGGCACACCAACTACCTATAGTGTGGTTGCTACAGATGCTTTTGGTTGCACTGCCACCGATCAGGTGAGTGTACAAAGCACGGCAGTGGATGTACAAGCGGGTATTTTGCCCCTTGCGTCAGCATGTGCGGGTACGCCTATGCAGGCAGGCGTTGTGAATTTAGACTCAACCGATATTTTGATGTACAATTGGGTGGCTAGTCCAGCAGGTATTACTATTTCTGATCCGATTGCACAAAATCCAACCATTTCTGGTGTTGCTGGTACGTATACAGTAAGTGTAACCATCACAAATCAGTATGGTTGCACAAAAGTGTTGTCAACACCTGTTACATATAGCACATCAGCTACTTTGGCAGGGCAGGTCAATTCTGATCTTTGTAATGGTCTCAATGTTTCTTTTACAAATACGAGTAACCAAGCAGGAACTTGGACATTTGGTGATGGTACAACTAGCACCCTTCCAAATCCTGCCCATGCTTATACCAATGCGGGGAGTTATATCGTAACATTTACCCCCAACGATGTTTGTTATCTGCCCTTTAAAGATACGATTCAAGTTGCTGCCACTCCTGCAGTGGTAGCTGCTATAACATCAGCGGTGCTATCATGCCAAAACACAGCAACAGTAACTTTTACAGATGCATCTCAACACACAAATCCAATCGCATCTTGGAATTGGACATTTTCTACGGGTCAAACTTCCAATCAGCAAAACCCAACGATTATATTCCCAACGCAAGGAAGTGTGACCGCAACGCTGGTAGTGACCGATGTCAATAATTGTACAGACGCTTCTGATCCAATTACATTGAATATTGACATCGTAAATGAAAGTGTGGAGGCGCAAACAGGCGTTTGTCCAGGCGGTTCAAAAGCACTTAACCCAAATCCAAATACGAGTTATACCTATAATTGGACGGCAGTGCCAACAGATACTGAATTGGTGAGCAATAGCCCCAATCCTACTGTAAGCCCAGATGTGCCTACGACCTACTCTGTATCTATTACTAGTGGTAGTTGTACCGTAGCACAAACAGTAACCGTAGCGATTTATGACCCAGCAGATGTACTTGCGTCCCGTGATACGGTAGTTTGTACTTCCAACTCCGTAGAGGTAAGCGCATTTAGTACCAATGCCAGTAATTTCCAATGGAGTACAAGTGCCAATTTTAATCAAATATTTGCGAATGGGCCAACAGCCAATGCTATTCCATCGTTGGTGGGTATGAATTTTGTACGTGCCACTACCGCACAGGGATGCTTTGGTATGGATTCAGTAATGGTATTATTGGGTAGCCCAAATGTACAGGCATCTACCCTCGAACCAACTTATGTTTGTAATGGTGTAAGCGCACAGATTGGAGTAGTGAACAATAATCCAACTGATAATCTGACCTATCAATGGTCAGGCGGTTTGCCAACTGGTGCTATTCAAAGCGTAAACCCGACTTCAGTAACCACTTATGCCGTTATTGTAACGAACCAATATGCCTGTAAAGATACCCTTGATTTTGTTGTAACTCCGGTTGCATTGGCTCTTGACTTAAATGTAACGGGAAAGACCACCATTTGCCCTGGGGAAACAGCAGTAATTACGGCTTCAACAACAGGAGGCTCTGTATATAATTACAATTGGA
>JAAFHO010000864.1 GCA_013297575.1 Chitinophagales bacterium | reverse complement strand
ATTCACAAATAAAATATAAATTAATATATAATATGTAAATAAAGATTAAGCGTACACTTTATTCTACCACAAAAGCGCACAAGAGTTCACAAAGCGTAGTGTACGCATTATTTACAGAAAAATGCAAATTATAGCATAAAATTCTAAAAAACAACACATTATATAGTATGACACACGCTATGTAATGAGCCGTATCAATGTGTACGCTACGCTTTGTGAACTTATGTGTACTTTTGTGGTAGAAAAAAATACTAATCGGTAGAAAAAAAATACTAAGCAGTAAAAAAACTAAGTGGTAAAAAATGACAGAGCAATTTAAGTTGGCCATTATTGGTGCAGGCCCAATTGGCCTAGCCTGCGCCTTAGCAGCCCAAAAAGCAGGCATAGATTATGTCATCCTTGAAAAAGGCTGCCTCGTCAATTCCTTGTACAACTATCCCGCTAATATGACTTTTTTCTCCACTTCCGAGCGGCTAGAAATCGGCGGCGTACCCTTTGTTTCTGTCAACAATAAACCCACCCGAGCCGAAGCCCTGGAGTACTACCGACGCGTTACGGTTGCCCACCATTTGAACGTACGATTATTTGAAACGGTCAACAAAATAGAACAAAAAGACAACCTTTTTTCGATAGAAACCAGCAAAAAACACTATATCGTACACCAAATCATTATCGCCATAGGTTTTTATGATTTACCCTATACGATCAATGTACCCGGAGAAAACCTACCCAAAGTGACCCATTATTACAAAGATCCGCACCACTATGCCTTCCAAAAAGTACTCATTGTAGGTGCGCAAAACAGTGCCGCCGATGCCGCCCTCGAAACCTGGCGCAAAGGCGCAGAAGTCACCATGGTTATCCGAAAACAAGAGATAGGCCAAAGGGTCAAATATTGGGTGCGCCCCGATATCGTCAACCGAATAGAAGAAGGATCGATCAAAGCCTATTACAACAGCAGTATTGTAGCCATCCATCCGCATACTGTTGAGTTGGACACCCCCGAAGGCCCGGTCACCATCGAAAATGATTGGGTAATTGCCATGACAGGTTATCAACCCAACCTCGGATTTTTAGAAAAAATCGGTATTCAATTGTCCGATGATGCCCAACGGAAACCGCAATTTAATCCCGATACGCACGAATCTAACGTAAAAGGCATCTATTTGGCTGGCGTAATTTGTGGCGGAATGGACACCCATGCTTTATTTATCGAAAACTCGCGCGAACATGCGGAGAAAATTATGGCATCCATAGTGGGGTAGATATGATGGGATCGTGCTATGATTTGGATATAATAGCATACTTTGATTTCATTTCAGCAATAGACTGGTCAAGCCAGAGTTCATACCAATATAAAAATGTTATTTTATCAGTAATTCCATGTTCAGTTGTCGGGTATATTCCGCCGCTGCTTCCACGATCGTCAGACCAAATATTTCCATATTCTTGTCCATTTACTACTAAGTTGATACTGACACCACATCCATAATTACAGATCGCAATTACACCATTTAGGTGTTCTTTATTAAAGTATAATTCGGAAAAATTGTCATATTCTTTGTCATATTCTTGTTCATCTTCTTCTATGTCAACCGTTGGGTTAAATGTCATATTCCAAGCCTCTGTATGCAAAAAGGGTTTGGATGGGTTGAGTAAGTTATCTTTTTCTCGAGCGTCCAAATCGTAATAAAGCACATTTTTCAAGGGTTCAAGTCCATAAAAAGGGCCTGCACCTCCGTCGCCAATTTGAGTAATAAAGGCGGCATATTCAGCGGGTAAATTAATCTTATGGTCGGCCTCAAATTGCTTTAATTTTTTGGCCGAAACTTTTGGATTAATCTTGTATTGATGCTTTGATGCGCCAAAGATTTCAAAGAAAGGATCCAATTGACGTAATTGCTCCAACTTATTTCTTATTTTGTCTAACTGTTGAATCATATTAATTATGGAAAACGATTTGCTCAATAAAAATCTGACGATATTTTCACATGCTCAAAATTATGATTTTTAAGATCGTCATCATGGATAAAGAAGAAAATTCTTCCACCGTCAGCAATGTTAATGTCAAGATGATGATCTGAATCAAATTGAAAGAGGAGTTTCCATTTCAACGCCTCGTTTAAGGATGTTACATCTAAGTTTTCAAAATTGCTCATTCCTCCCTCTACAAAATCCAATTCGTGGTATTCATTCTGAATTCCTTGATAACAACCTAATAAATGGTGATTTGATATAGTTTCAGATGCTTCTTCTTCAAAATCATCCCCAAAAGCATCGTTTATAAAGGCATTAATTGGTTTTATTGCTGTCCCAGTTGTTTTGTAGATTTTTTCCATGAATAGCGAATCCCACGAAGGAAAGTGATATTCTATACTGATTTCAACGCTACTTTCTTTTATTTTCCATTGCTTTTCTCGGCCTGTAAATAATCGTTTCAAGAAAGATTTTTTCTTTACTTCAAATTCCGCAGGGTAGTCAACACGGTTTA
>JAAFHO010000863.1 GCA_013297575.1 Chitinophagales bacterium | reverse complement strand
AAACAATGCCTCAATAAGCAAATTTCCTTCGGGTGTCCATTTGCGAAATTTACCGTTTAATTTATCATTTTGATATTCAGATTCCAATGCTTTTTGCCCGTTGGGATGGTAAGATACAATTAGACCTTCGCGTTTTCCATTATGAAGGAATTGTTCTTCTTTTAATTGTCCATCGGGAAAGAAAAAGGTAGATTTACCTTCTTGAACATCGTTTTTAAAGTGCATTTGTCCTACCATGCGCCCATTGCGATCAAAGGTAGTCATAATACTGTCTTTTTTACCAAATCGCAGCCAGTACTTTGTAGCAACTAGATCAGTGCCTGGGAATTTTTGTTCCATATAGGTCCATTCGCTTTTGTTTTCGCAATGGATGTACAATAAAGCACCCAAAACCAATAAAATATCATTTATTTTCATGTAATATTATTTATGTATTCCTAAAAAAATAATGGGTATCTATCCTGCCAAATTACTATCAATGCGATTAGAAATTTGAAAGACTAGACACCCATTAATGATGAATTTTATTCCAGTATTATACAAGGAATAAAATCAAAGTAAATTGTAAAGTTATTTCTTCCAAGGTAAGTCGTTCACTTTACGACCTACACGAAGACCCAAATTAACACCTTGCTCGCAGTCCATACGGTAGTGTACGCCAAGTGGCACACGAGACCAAGCATTTTCTTCAGCCATTTCGTAGAATGAATTAAACGCACGTGGCGTACCAATAAACTCAGTCCGCTTATCGTGGCAACGATCTGTCATAGCATAATCATAGCCAAATAAATCCGAAAGTACTTCTGCTGCTGCCGCACCCATGGTAGAGTGACCAGAAGGGTATGCCGGGAATGATGGTGTAATACCTATCTCTCCTGTTAATGGATGATCTAGTGGTGGTACGAAAGATGGATCAATAACCCGTTGGATATAACTTGCAGGACGCTCTACATTGTAATAAAATTTAGAGTGCCAGCATGCTACCGCAGCATCACTGAGGGTCATACCTACTTTTACGTTACCGTAGATAGCCGTTTCTAATGAAGATTTTTCAAGTACATATACTTGATTGGCCACTGCTAACCAACGTGGGCCAGGGCTAAAAGTAAGGTTTAAAAGATCATCACTCCAGTATTGTCCAATCCAACGGCCTTCGTAAGTGACTGTTGGGCCGCTTTGTGCATACACTTCCAGTGCTTGAGCATAGAAATTTGAGTTTTTGGCTTCGCTATAAGGATGTGGAGGAGGGCATAATTTGTCTTCATCGGTGATGGCAAAAGTACGTGCTTTACCATAAAAAGGCCCCATTGGTTTGCCTGGACCTGGTGTAGTAGCTACCCAATCACCTGGGCCATCATATTTTGCTTGCCAATCATAGCTTTCGTTGGTATTAAAGTTACCAAATGGATTTTTGTAGGCATTATGTCCGTAGGTATCCGATTTAGACCATTCCCATACTGCACTTGCAACGGCTTCACCATAAGCGCGAGAAGCCTCAAAATTTTCTTCTTTGCTAAATTTAGTATTGAATGATGATTCTAAATTAGTGATTTTAGGAAATTTATCCGCAGACAAATCTACGAAGAATTTTCTCATCAAAAAACCAGTAGCTGAATTCACCACAGTAGGCCAGTGATAATTAAGTGCAGGATCGTATGCCGGAATATTTAGACCTGAGTACAAGTACGCAACAGAATTGTAATCAGGCATACCGCTGATACATGCTTCATAATTAGCAAGTCCGATGAGCGCAATAGCACGAGGTGCTGGCCCTGGGCGATAACCTGCAGCGTAACGCTCTACTTCTAAAAATACATCGTTCCATTGTACAACCACATCATTGGGTTGTTCGGCAACGAGGGGTTTCGAAGGCGGGGTATCAACAGATCCGTTATCCTTACAAGAATAAAGAATCGTCATGGATAATACAACGAATAAAAAGTAAATTTTTTGCATTTTTGTAAAATGTTCGATGATAAAATAAAATTTTCAAATTTGGGTACAAAAGTAATGCCACATGATAAAAATTTATAAAAAAAATTATAAGAATCTCCTTAGAATCTCATTAGAATTTTTGTACAAGGCGTCTAGTCCCCCAAAATCGCCGTTTCTTTGCGCTAAAATCAAGAAATAAAAAAATTATACGGAGCGAAATATGAAAAAAGTAAGTACATTTTATAGTGTAGTGTTCACTACAATTTCCATTGCTTTAGGCGTTAGTCTTGGATTAAATGCCCAAATCACCACAGATTCAGCAAAAATTTTGAATCAGGTGATTATTAAAGAGTACAAACAGCAATCTACTGAAATTCAGCACCTAGCCGAAGTACATGGAACATATATCATTTCTGGAAAAAAAAATGAAGTTATTACCCTTACGGATTTGAATACCAACCTTGCAGAGAAAAATAGCAGACAAATATTTGCCAAAGTTCCAGGTGTGTTTGTGTATGATATGGATGGTTCTGGTAATCAAGTGAATATTGCTACACGTG
>JAAFHO010000862.1 GCA_013297575.1 Chitinophagales bacterium | reverse complement strand
ACTTTTTTTCTTAAAATAATACAAAGATGCAGCCGATTCCAAATGCACACGCCCCCACAAGCGATCGAGGACTTCGTTTTGCTGGTAATCAAAATCAACATGATCTACTTCGGCACGGCATTTAAAACAAAAACATTGATTGGCTGAAGTGGTAAGTGCGGCATTACATGCTACACAAAGTTGAGGGTACAATAAATGGGTAAAAGAACTCCACCAAGTTTGGGCAGAGGACGGATAGGTTAACATAAAAACACGACTTTTGAATGCGGAAGGCTGGAAAAGCACAACTCCGACACGGTTAAAGAATGAAAAAATCGGGCTAAAAACGTAGGCAAACGTGTTTTTGATATATCGTTGTTGTTAATGTAAATCAAATAATTATTCAGATGCGCTATCTTTACCGCCTATTTTATTCAACTCGCTTTTTTACCATATTTAATTATGATCAGCAAATCAGAAGCCCTATTAGGTATTAAATCTGGATTAAAAGCGCATTTCCCAACGGCGAAAGCCTCAACTTATATCGGTTCGGTCGTACTTAAAATCCCATTACACGATAAATTTTACTTGGGCGTAACCCATGCTAACCTCTCTTATAGTACTGGTATGGCCTTCCCAATTCATTTGTATTTATCTTACGAACCACTTGATTATTTGAGCATTTGGGCAAAAGGCTTAAATAAATCATTCCTAAAGGGAGCGCAAACAATCCCTTTAATTTGGACTGAAAAAGAATTAAAACAAGCAGAAACCGCTGCAACTATCCAAGATCAAACCGGTATAAATCGGTGGCTTGATTACGCTATTCCACTTATTGAGCAAAGGGGTATTCCTTTCGGAAATGAATATGCCAACTTGAATAAATTGGATGAATACTTCAATAGTAGCCCTATTGATACTGATTTACCCAATATTTTTTATCAAGCGCGTATGGTCAATGGCTTATTATTGGCCTATTTGAATAAAAATCTAAAATTTAAGAATCTAGTAGCAGACTACCGTCATTTTGTCCAATATGATTATGACAGGGAATTTATTGAAAATATCATAAAAATAACGGAACGCCACACACCAGAAGCACTACTATCCAATTACAAACAAATCACGTTGTAAGAACAAGATTCCGGCAAACCGACCTATATTTGCCCTCTTGGTTTATCTGTTGTTTAGCAACCAGCCCTGAAATGCAACCGTTTTTGGATCAAATGCGGTTTGGTTTTGGTGATTTTGATACTTTTTAAACAAAATACCATGCAATTTACCTTTCCTGAATCTGGCAGCGTTGAGTTTCGTGCTTGGAAAAAATCAAATTTGCCCAAAAAAATCCTATTTATCCGGCTGCATGCCTTTGGGGATATGCTGGCCGCTATGCCTGCTGTACAACACTTAAAAGAACTATTGCCCAACGTGGAAATGCACATGCTCGTTTGTGCTCAATACGCCGACCTACCGATGAACATGACCGCATTTAGCAAAGTCCATACCCTAAAACACGCTAGAGGTGGATGGGAAATGGCGTTCGATTTGCTCGCTATTTATCCAAGTCTATTGCTGGAACGTTTTGATGCGGTTATTGATGTACAAAATAATATTTTTTCCAGAACCGCTCGAAAAGCACTTTTCCCTACGGCTTGGACACAATTTGACCGATATTCAAAAATACACGTTGTCCGCCGGTACCAAAATACGGTGAATGCGCTTGGAATAGCAACAACGGATATTGGCCGAAAAGTTGCTTTGCGGGACGAAACCAGCGGGTTAGAAAAACTCCAAACGCATGGATGGAATGGCAAAGACAAACTGATCGTTATGAACCCATGCGGTATGTTTCCTACTCGGCAATGGGGTATTGAAAAATACCTTGCATTTGCTCGATTATGGCTTGAAAAAGTAGAAAAAAACACTAAATTTGTACTGCTAGGTTACGATACCATGCACGAAAAGACGCTCCTCTTGCAAAAAGAGTTGGGCAATCATTGTATCAATTTAATCGGCAAAACCTCCGTGCTAGAAGTATTCAATATTGTTCGCAATGTACACCTGACTCTCTCCGATGATGGTGGTTTACTACACGTTAGTTGGATCAATCACGTGCCTACTATTGGTTTCCTTGGGGCATCGCCGAGTTACTGGGGTATTCCGTTGGGCGAAAAATCTTACGGATTTACCTCTGATGATTTGCCATGTGGCAACTGTCATCGCTCCGATTGTATTTGGGGCGATAACCGTTGCCTTACACGCGTCACACTAGAAATGGCTCTAAATCAAGCAATTAAACTACTCGGTTTGGAAACGAAACCAGAAATTTTCTAATTGATTGTATCGTTTAAAGAACTCCAAAGCGCCCAATGTAGCGGCGGATTTGAATATGCCTCAAGGTTACATAACCATTCGAGAGCCATAGGCTCGGCAAATATTGTAGCGGCGGATTTCAATCCGCCTCAAGGTTACCCAACCATTCGAGAGCCATAGGCTCGGCAAATATTGTAGCGGCGG
>JAAFHO010000861.1 GCA_013297575.1 Chitinophagales bacterium | reverse complement strand
TTTGCGCGAATTGACACGAAGCATAAAATACTTCAACGCCGCCATACCAACACGAGTCAGCATTTCTTCTTGTTCTTCGGGAGAAAAAGCCGATAATTCGCCGCGCTCCTTGCTTTCTTCACGTGCTGCATTGATGACCTCGTCCATCAGATCATCGGCATCTACAACGGTGCCTTCGCGGGTTTTCATACGGCCAGTTGGGAGTTCCACCATGCCATAAGCCAAATGGTACAACCCAGCGGCATAAGGTTCACCCAAGCGTTTGAGGATTTCAAAAAGTACCGCAAAATGGTAATTTTGTTCATCGGCCACGGTATAAACCACGCGCTCGGCACCAAAATCCTCATAACGCATGCGAGCAGTACCCAAGTCTTGAGTTATGTACACCGAAGTTCCATCGGAACGCAGTACCAATTTATGGTCGTAACCCGCATCCGTGAGATCCACCCAAACGGAATTATCTTCTTTTTTGTAAAAAACGCCTTTTTGTAACCCTTCTTCTACCAAATCTTTGCCTAAAAGATAAGTATTGCTCTCGTAATACAATTTATCGAAAGCAACGCCCATACGGTTATAGGTAGTTTCAAAACCATTATATACCCAATTATTCAACTGCTTCCACAATGCAATTGTTTCGGAATCGCCGGCTTCCCATTTGAGGAGCATTTCGCGTACATCTGCACCGAGTTTGGAATACAGGTTAAACCACTGGTTTTTATAGTCTTTAAAAAACTCGTCGGTCTCCATTTCCGTTTTTTTGCGGGCGGCAAAAACCGTTGCGGCTTCATCGGTTGTTTGCCATTCGGCGTATTCCGCGCGGCTTTTATTTTCAAAAAGCACATAATAATCACCCACAAAATGGTCGCTTTTAATGCCTTCACTTTCGGGTGTTTTGCCTTCTCCGTACGTTTTCCAGGCGTACATACTTTTGCAGATGGCCACACCGCGGTCGTTGATGATCTGAACTTTTACTATATCGTGGCCAGTAGCGTCGAGGATTTGGCTGCACGACCAACCGAGCAGGCAATTGCGGACGTGTCCCAAATGGAGTGGTTTATTGGTATTGGGCGAGGAATATTCCACCATAACTTTACGGCCATTGCGCGGCTGGCGGCCATAACTTGAGTTGTTATTGGTGGCTACCAAGAAATCCTGCCACCACACGGCACTGATTTCAACGTTCAAAAAGCCTTTAATAACGTTAAAACCGCTAATGAGTGGTACATTTTCTTGCAAATACGCGCCAATTTCGGCACCTGCTACATCGGGTGCTTTTTTGGCTGCGCGTACGTACGGGAAAATAACCACGGTATAGTCACCCGTAAATTCTGCGGGCGTTGGGTTTACTTGTACGGTACTGGCCTCGGTGGGTGTGCCGTAGAGTTGGGTCACTGCCGATGCTACGGCTTGTTTTATGCTGTCTAAAAGATTCATATTGTACTGATCAACGCTTTAGCAATTTTTTCAGGATCGCCATCTTCAAATTTTAGGATTTGGATATCAGACGATTTACTGTTGTCCAAACAAAACTGGTATGTTTTGTCATAATATTCCAATGCAATCGTGGCTGCTGTGACAAAATCACCTTGGTCAAGGGCTTCGATGGCATTTTTTAGCCGCAATCCGCCCAGTTTAGTGGCTATTTTGTTAAAAGCGAGTTTTAATTCTTCGGTATGCTCCAACACATAATCGGACAAAAGATTATCAATACGCGCTTGTAATGGTATTTCAATATGAAACAGCGGAGCGGCCTTCATTGGTTCCCAAAAACCCGCAGGAATATACAAACGGCCAATGCTACGGCTTTCATTTTCCACCCATACTCGGTGTGCCGGATCGAGTTGGGATACCACCTTAAACAATTCATTTTCAAATTGTTCCACCGTAGGTTGCGCTGCTTCACCGATAAACCCGAAGGCAGAACCTTTATGGTTGGCCAATCCCTCCAAGTCTATGATCTGCTCTCCCAATGCTGCCAACGCATGGATAATCTTCGTTTTTCCAGTGCCAGTGGAGCCGCCCACGATACGAATATTGAGGTTAGTTTGCGCAAAACCCTCCAATACAAATTGCCGATACACTTTATACCCACCCGACAACAAAGTTACTTCAAAACCAGCGGATTGCAATAACCAAGCCATGCTGCCACTCCGTTGTCCGCCGCGCCAACAATGGACGGCTATTTGCTTATCGGGTGCCAATTTGGTGGCTTGTTTGACAAAACCCGCCATTTTAGGGCCTACATATTCAAGCCCAAGCACAAATGCAGCGTCTTTACTCACCTGTTTGTACCGCGTACCCACTTGCGCGCGTTCCTCATTGGTAAACAAAGGGAAACTGGTTGCCCCCGGTATATGCCCTTGCACGTACTCGCCAGGCGAACGTACATCAAGGATGGGGATTTTACCTCCACATTCCAAAAATGCTGCTGTATCTATTTTTTTGACGGACATGAAGGGATTTTGATGCGTGGGGCGCAAAGGTAGTTAAATTGTGGG
>JAAFHO010000860.1 GCA_013297575.1 Chitinophagales bacterium | reverse complement strand
CCCCCCCAATAACATAATATCACCGCGCCGGGATAGGTAATGGCTGCCGCTAAAAGTCGTGTTTTGTTTTGTTCCGAAAAAGCATGCGAGGCGGCCAACCAACTCATGGTTAATTGTAAAATACCTTGCGATAAAATGATGAAATACAAGAGGAATACATCGAATGAGGAGCGCAAATGGATCCAATGCAGGGCCACCAAAATAGGAATAACCAGTACCGAAATGCTTAAATGCGATACTAAACCCAACTGGAACAATCCCGACTGCTCTTCGGGTGTTTTTGCTTGAAATAAAGCAATATCGGTGCGTAATTGAGAAAAAGAAAGCACCATATTGGTCACTACCAACGCAATACTCCAATCGCTGATGGCAGCCGGGGAATACAGCCGCGTGATGATTGGGATACACCCAAAGGTCATGGCTTGCGCGAGGATATTGCCCAATAAAAGGCGGGGAAGGACTTTTGACATAAATTGGGAGGAAGGGCAAAATTACGTCAAAAATGTGGTTTTAGGCTATTTAGGGTGATTTCATTTGAGTTGAGTGTAGGATATTGGGATTTAGATCTAATTCATTTGCTAGTGAACCCTGGAACCGGAGTATGGGAAAATAAAACAGACGTATATATCGTATACGTGTAGACGACCCAGAATGGGTCAAATGTTTATAGATCAATGTGGATAAAAATGTATTCGACCCTGTAGGGGTCGCACCCCAACCTAACCATGCTTTTGCTATAAACATTTGACCCATTCTGGGTCGGCCAATTGCTGTAAATATGCTGAAAATAGGGCATTAACCCCCTAAAAACTTATCTTGACTTTAACCAGCAATTCCCCCAAATCTACCGCTGTACGATCTGCACCTGTTTTACCCCAATCTTTCCTTTTTCTGTTTTTATTTGTACCCAATACGACCCAGACGATAATTCAGAAAGGTTGACGGTTTGGTTGGCTTGTTGAGCGAGGTTTAAACTCTTGACTATTTTACCGCTTTGGTCGGTGACGCTCAATAGGGTAGGGTAGTCATCGGGTTCTTCAAAGTTAAGTTGAATGATACCGGTACTTGGGTTTGGACTGATTTGAAATTGTGCCGTGATTTTTTCAGCAGAATGCGCAAGTGCCGTCACTTCATTGGCATTGATCAGGCGTACTAATTCCGTAAAATTGTTCAATTCTACCACACCAGAGAAGCAAATCAGCACAAATTCTTCTTCCGATGCTACAATAACGACTAGATCTGTCACGGTACTTTCTTCGCTTTTGGCCAGTATTTTTACATTATCCTTGCCATCGCGGACGGTGAGTAATTCGTCGAGATCTTCATTAGGGGCCAATTCCAGTGCTTCCCTAAACAATTGTTTGGATTGATCGGTTTTTTCAGCAGCCAACATACTTAGGCTACCCAGGTTTTTTACAATTTTTTGAACTTGTTTCCAGTCGGAGTCTTTGATGTCGGTTTTCATCGTGGATTCAAACAAATCTTTACTCAGGAAAGCGTAGGTAAATCCGCTCTCTTTTTTGTACTTGTTGATAAAATCGTTGAAGGGTTGCTCTTGGGCAAAAAGAGCGCAGTTCATCAGCAAGGCGGCTGATAAGAATAGATACATTTTTTTCATAGCAATTAATTTAAAAATGAAAGGTATGGGTACGAGACGGATGTGTGGGGGGGAATGTTACAGATGTGCACTTTTTCTCTGTAAAAAAAGTATCGCTGGCCTTGACATGTTGGAATAAACAAGGATTGGTTCGTGTTATTATTTGCTTAACCATTGCATCGGTCGCTTTATACTATCGAGGTCAAGTGCTTTCATGTTTCCTTCTTTTTTGAATCAGATTGTTCGAGTAATTTAGAAAATGATAAATTTTCCGTAATTTTGCAATAAATATTAGACAGATGAAATTTGCAGACATAAAAAACGATGTTGCCTTTCGGAAGATTTTCGGCAACAAGAAGAAAACTAAAATCTTGATTTCCTTTCTGAATGCCGTGCTGCAATTGGAAGGAATGCAACGTATTGCATCGGTAAAAATCGAGAACCCGTATCAGTTTCCTCGTATTGCCGGCGAGAAGTCAAGTATTATTGATGTTCGAGCGACGGAAGAAAGCGGACGACAGTTCGTCATTGAGATGCAGGTAACGGAGCCCGATGGCTTCGACAAACGCGTACAATACTACGCCAGCCGAGACTATTCCATGCAGATTGATAAAGGTGAAGATTATACAAAACTCAAACCTACCGTTTTCATCGGCATTCTTAATTTCTCCTATTTTTCGGGAGCGGATTATCTTTCCTATCATTCGCTTTTGGATGAGAAAACTTATGAAAATAAGTTAAAGGACATTCGATTTGCCTTCATTGAACTAACAAAGTTTAAAAAGAAAGAACACGAACTGAAAACCATGATTGATAAATGGACTTTCTTTATAAAAAATGCGCCAAAACTGGAAGTAATTCCCGAAAATGTAGATGATGAAGGATTGAGAGAGGCTTATTTGGACGCT
>JAAFHO010000086.1 GCA_013297575.1 Chitinophagales bacterium | reverse complement strand
GATGCTTAAAGGCGGCACTCGAAATGCCCTGCAAGCCACGGATTATGCCTACCCACTGCTATCTTGGTCGATGGACAACCAAACACTCGCCGTACTATACGAAGCACGTGATGTCCCTAAATTGGCACTTATCGATAGCGGCACCAAGAAAAAAGAAACGAAACCTATTGCTCCCGAATTTCAACGCGTTCATAGCATTGATTTTATCAGTCCTGTTGACTTGGTATTCTCTGCCACCGCACGCGGCTACACCGATTTATTTATATACCATACCATTAACCGACAAACAGAGCGCCTTACGCAAGATTTTTGGGACGATCTCGATGCTTCCTTTGTGCGACTAGATGATACTCGATATGTTATTTTTGCTAGTAATCGGGTATTAGATACGCTGGCGCAAGAACGTATTGATACCATTTTGCCTTTAGGGAAAATAGATATTTTCTTATATAATTTAGATACTCGAAGTCCTGAACTAATCCGGCTAACGAATACCATCAACGATAGCGAACGCCACCCCGTGGCTATTGATAGCGCTCATCTTGCTTGGATTTCTGATAAAAACGGTATCCAAAATAGGTCGTTTGCTTATTTAGAAAATTTTATAGCCTATAATACCGCTACTTTTTACTTAAAATCGGGGGCAGAAGTAAAGGCTTTGGATACACAAAAACCTGGAGAATGGCCTTTCGAGAAAGCACTATCCTTCCTTGCGCCAATAGATACAGTGCGCAAAAACATCGACACCCTTCAAATTGACAGTATTCATTTCGATCCGGTACTCAAGAAAAGAGCCGTACATTGGATGGCCTCAAATTACACACAAAGTATCCAGGAAATAGATGCTGTGGCCAGTCAATCACCTAAAATACTACAAACTTTTTTGAAAGGACGCGAGACTGTTTTTGTATTAAATAAGATAGATTCGATTGCAGAAATAAATGAAGTCGCACCTTATACCTTATATAAGCGGCTTTTCTTAAAAGATGCTGGACAAACATTGCCCAATGTAACCGATATTACACGTGTAGAAGCACAAGATGTACAAAATAGTGCCAAAAAAGACACTATACCGCCGGGCTGGTTGTTTCAAGTTCCTGAACATCTAAAACAAAATTCGCCGGTAATGAACAGTTCATCTAGTAAAGATGATGAACCGGTTATTGTTGAATATCCGGTTCAAAAAGAATCTGATTTGGTGTGGAATACAAAAATATTGAATAAAAAAACAAAGTATATCCGCTCTCAAAGAGTAGGGGTGCTGCGCTTCAATCCATCGCGTATTATTGCTTATCGACTTAAGTTCCGTACCGATTTTATTTCTACTACCATGGACAATAGTTTGTTGTTCGATGGCTTGGATAGTTATGCTGGTACGCCTAGTGCCTTCCGCACGCCACCTCCGGGTATTTTGTTTAAAGCCAATTTTAAGGAATTACTGGAAAACTACGTTATTGAAGCCGGTGCTCGTTTACCAACAACTTTTAATGGCTCCGAGTACTATATGTTTTTAGATGACAAAAAACGCCGTATTGATCGCCGTTTTGCACTATACCGCAAAACAGTGGTGCGCAGTCTTGATGATAGCCAACCTGGTAGCCCATCACGTCCGTATCAAGTACGCAATAATACAGTATTGGGCCAATATGAATTGAAGTATCCTTTTGATCCATTTTTTAGTATTCGGGGAACAGCTACATTAAGGCAGGACAAACTACTTACGCTTACTTCGGATCAAGCAACATTGGAAACCCCAGATTACGCGGAACAGCGTGCAGCCATTCGCCTGTCTGCGGTATATGATAATACAGTGGACATTGATGTGAACCTAAAAACAGGTAGCCGAGCGCGTTTTTATGTAGAAGTAGTGAAGCGATTTGCTTTCAATACCCAACCCAATTTGAGCCTGAAATTTAATGAAGGTATTATGACGGTGTTGAATTTGGACGCACGGCATTATCGAAAATTAGACCGCCATTCAGTATTGGCATTGCGCATGTCGGCTGCTACTACATTTGGTAGTGAACGTATACTATATTACTTAGGTGGAGTGGACAATTGGATCATCCCAAAGTTCAACAATAACATACCTGTGCCACAAAATGAAAACTTTGCCTACGAGACCTCCGCTGCACACCTGCGTGGGTTTCAGCAGAATATTAGAAATGGCAGTTCTTTCGCTTTAATCAATTCCGAATTGCGGATTCCAATATTTAAGTACTTTTCACAAAAGCCAGTCTTAGGGCCATTTTGGCGTAATTTTCAGTTGGTTGGTTTTTTTGATGCAGGTACGGCATGGAGCGGTAGTAGCCCTTACAATGGCAATAATCCAATTAATATTTTAACCCTCCAAAATCCACCCACGGTATATGTTCAGGTCAAGTATTTTCGAGATCCAGTAGTGGCTGGTTACGGTGCTGGAGTGCGCATGCAGGTCTTTGGTCTGTTCCTTCGAGCCGACTATGCGTACGGAATTGAGACAAGGAAAATACAGTCGCCCATATTTCATATCGCTTTAGGGGCAGATTTTTAGTATTTAACCGATAAAAAAGGCCGTTTGATAGATTTTAATATTATTTTTTAAAATAGAAACTGGAAATTCTAAATCTCATACTATTTTTACCGCCGTTTTTAACCTTGACGGAAAGTAGTGTCGGTTTAGTATCTACCTCCTTTTCTCAATGTTAGAAATAACAGACACTCGTTTGCAGCATCATTTTTATTTTTTTTAAAAAAAAATAAAGAAGCACACACCAAAAATAAAAGCGTCCGCATCTTATATTTCGGAAGCTGATTTGGAAGTGACCTCTTGTTTTTCGGAGATGAAAAGAAGAAGTTGTTGTCTTGCAAACGAATACGTTAAACCACTCATTCTTTTTTAACTTAAACTTAATTTTCGCATGACAGCAGCAAAAACATCACCTGCTAAACAGAATCAAGGAGGCGGATTTGGCTCCATTTTTCCTTTTATCATCATTCCAATTTTATTCGTTATCGCTATTTTAGTGTATAAGTATATCTTTGGTGCCGCTGACAACTTCGTAGGAGGTGATTCAGCCAAAGATCCGGTGAATGAACCAGCATTGAACCACTACTTAGGTGTGGTGTACAAAGGTGGCCCAATTGTACCGCTTCTTTTGACTCTTTTATTCACCGTAATCGTGTTCGTTTTTGAGCGCTTTATCACCTTGAGCAAGGCTCGTGGAACTGCAAATGTTGACGCGTTCGTACGTGGCATCAAAGGCTTCCTCGATAAAGGCGATATGGCTGGTGCTTTAGCTTCATGCGATCGTCAGAAAGGTGCAGTAGCAAATGTGGTACGTGCGGGCTTGACCAAGTTTTCTGAAATGGAAAAAGCCACGGATTTGGACAAAGATGCAAAGTTGGCCGCAATCCAACAAGAAGTAGAAGAAGCAACAACGCTTGAATTGCCTATGTTGGAAAAGAACCTCAGTATCCTGGCGACGATCGCGTCTGTGGCTACTTTGATGGGTCTGCTCGGAACAGTATTAGGTATGATTCGCGCCTTCGGTGCCTTGGCAACTGCCGGTGCTCCGGACTCTTCAGCACTTGCAACAGGTATCTCTGAAGCCTTGATCAACACGGCATTGGGTATCGGTTCATCTGCGGTAGCGATCATCTTCTACAATTTCTTTACGAATCGTATCGATTCACTTACGCACCGCATCGACGAAGCTGGTTACAGCCTTACTCAGACTTTCGCGGCTAAAGGTAAATAAGAGCAGTTGTGGATAATCACTTGATTATCTTATTTTAAATTTTAAAAAGTAAGAACAAATATGCCAAAGCATACTCCTAAACGTAGTGGTCCATCCTTGGATATGACCGCAATGTGCGACGTGGCGTTCCTGCTCCTTACTTTCTTTATCCTGACAGCAAAGGCAAAGCCGCAGGAGACAGTAACAGTGGATACTCCATCGTCTATCTCTGAGTCGAAATTGCCGGAAGTGGGTACGCTCACCATCCTAATCAGTAAAGAAGGAAATGTATTTGTGGATCCTGCTGGCTCTCCTGCGCGTAAAGCGTTGATTGCTACCATGAACTCAACATACAATATGGGACTTAGCGCCACAGAGCAAAACAAATTTGTGAATATGGGAAGTTTTGGTGCTCCAATGAAGGACTTTAAGCGACTACTTGACGCTGATGGCCCCGAACGCGCAAAAATCGCAGTTGGTATCCCTATCGATACAGTGGATATTAATAAAAGCGAATTAGCCAATTGGCTGCACCAAGCACGACTTGCTCAGTTCAATTACCGACAACAAGTAATTCAAGCCGGTGGTGCAGAAGCATCAGTGAAAGAATACGCTATCGTGGTGAAAGCCGATAAGGACACTCCTTATCCAGCCATCGAAAAAGTAATCAATACACTGACGGATATTAACCTGAACAAATTTAACCTAATCACCAGCCAGGAAGGTGACCCTAATAAGGTCGGTGCTGTAAAATAGCACATTCCCAGCGATCTCTTAACAATTTAAAAAAAGTCATACTACTATGGCAGAGATACAAGACTCCGGTGGTGGAGGGAAAAAAGACGGGAAAGTAAGGTCGAAAAAAATGTCCACAAAAGTGGACTTCACCGCAATGGTGGATTTGGCCTTCCTACTCATTACATTTTTCATGTTAACCACCACTTTAGCAAAACCTAATATCATGCCTATTGTGATGCCCGAAAAAAAGGATCTCAATAAGGACGATTTAGAAGCTACTAAGGAATCACAGGTACTAACCTTGCTCCTTGGGGATAACGACAAAGTTTATTATTACGAAGGTATTAATGACGCAAAACTGGATTCAACAGATTATTCCTCCGAAGGAATGCGTAAGGTGATCTTAGGTAAAAAAGATCGCGTGAAAGCACAATGGGGCGAGGATGAAAAAGATGATTTGAAAAATCCAGGCCAAAAAAAGATGAGCTCAAAATTGAACGTAATTATCAAGGCGACTAAAGAATCGCGCTATAAAAACTTGGTAGATACATTCGATGAGATGAAAATCTGTAATGTGGCACGTTATGTGATGCTTCCAATTTCTAAAAAAGAAGAAGATTTTATTGTTAACCCAGCTGCAGGATTGAAATTCAGTGTTGATGATCAAGCCGCTGCCGCTTCGGGTAAAAAATAAATCCTTTCGATTCAAAATTAATTAAATTATCATAACATGGCAGAAGATAAGAGCACCCAACCAAGGGACATGCTGGACATCATCTTTCAGAACCGAAATAAGGCTTACGGAGCATATCAGTTGCGCCGTTCCTATAATGAATACCTCATGCGAGGGTTCTTCTTCGGTCTGGCGTTTTTGATCCTGCTTTTCTTGCTCCCTAAATTAGTCAAGGCGGTATCTGGGGCGTTAGCTGCAAAGCCAGTGGAAGTGGAAATCGAAATGGGCGCTCCGCCTGATTTGAGTACGGATGTACCACCACCACCACCACCACCACCGCCAACTCCTCCTCCTCCAACTCGGACTACGGTTCAGTTTGTACCTCCAATCATTAAAAAAGATGAAGAAGTACAAAAAGACGAACCTAAAAAGGATATTGAGGAACTTCAAGAAGAAAAAGCGGATATCGGTAAAGCTGATGTGAAAGGTAACGACGATGCTCCACCAGAAACATTCGACAACCCTAAGGAATTGGAAGTTGTTGAACCAGTTAAAGTAGTGGAAGATAAAGTCTATGAAACTTTTGACATCCAGAAAATGCCTTCGTTCCCTGGTGGTGAAGCGGAATTGCAGAAATTCCTCCGCGATAATATCAATTATCCGGCTATCGCTCGGGAAAATAATATCCAAGGTACTGCTGCTTTGAGTTTCGTTGTAGGCAAAGATGGCTCGATTTCGAGCGTTACAATTTTGAAAGAACCAGGTGGCGGTTGCGGTAAAGAGGCCGTTCGCGTGGTGAATTCAATGCCAAAATGGACTCCAGGTGAGGCTAATGGTAACCCGGTTAAGGTGAAGTTTACGCTTCCGGTTCGCTTCCGATTGGAGTGATCCGAACGCATAAGCATACCCTTTTCCTAAACGCCTATCAGCCTTGTTCGCTGATAGGCGTTTTTCATAGGGCGCTGCCCTATGTTGGATGTGTCGCCCTTTCAGGGCTGGGCTTTTACTTCAAAATCTCTTACTTATGAAACGTATTCTTTTTTCTGTTGCTTTGGGTGCGGTTTTGGCACTTGGCTTTAATGCTTGGAAAGATGAGGTGAATGAACAACCAAGCAATCCTTTACCTCCTCTGGATACGCTTGAGGTCGCATCGGATACTACTGCCGAGGTTGCTTTACAACGTGCTTTGATACAACAGTTCGAGGCAATGCATCAGGATAAACCTAGTGGTTGTCGGTTACCTACTTGTATTCAGTATGAGCCGCCGGGCTGTAAAAGAGATAGCGAAATAAGACTGGAAGAACCGTTGTTTTTAGATAATGAGGTCGCCGAGGCCTATCCCACAGCAACACTTTCGACCACAGATAACCTTATAGATACCATTTATGAACCGATTGAATTGGAGAAAATGCCTCAATATCCAGGTGGTGAGGTGGAATTGCTAAAGTACCTCAGGGATAGTATCCAATTTAATGCACTAAATTGTTTCCCAAGTAAAGGAAAAATCGTCGTTCAATTTGTCGTCAAGAAAAATGGCGATTTATCCAATTTCGAGGTACTCAAAGATCCCGGCTGTGGCTTAGGTGAAACGTATATCGAATTATTGAAAAAAATGCCCAAATGGATACCTGGTTCTATTAATGGAACTACCGTTGATGTGAAATATACGATACCTATTCAAATTAGACTCGAATAAGTATGTAATTGCTTGATTAATAGTTGGTTAATACTGTTTGCCTCTTTGAAATAAACGCCATTTTAGGGGCGTAAAATATAGCCTTATGCTGAAATAAGGCACTTGATTTAATACGGTTTTTCTAATCCATTTTTTTATTGCTACTATTCATCGTCTGGTGCACTGGACGGACTGGGATTGCTATGTCATTGTCTATTTCCATTGGGATACCCAACTGGTGCTGGATATGCCATGCCTCAAGGCTAGGTTTATTGAATAGGGGCGAAACAATAAAGGGATTGTTCAATAATTTTATCATTAATAAACATTTCGAATTATGTCAAACTACAACACTGGCGATATGCTAGAAATCATATTCGCCCACCGCAACAAAGCTTATGGTGCTTACCAATTACGCCGTTCTTATCACAAAACCTTGATGCGCGCCTTTGCGCTGGGCGTATCTTTTATTGCCTTTTTGTTTATCATGCCTCGATTTGCAAACGCGCTCTCAGGTGTAATGGTAGAACGCCCCGATGAAACAGAAGTCACCATGTCGGCACCACCAGATCTTACGCCCGAAGTGCCGCTTACACCGCCACCTCCGCCAGTTACACCGCCGCCACCTGCGCGTACGACTTTTGTATTTGTCCCACCAGTTATTCTTGAAGATCCTATGGCTCCGGATAAAATAACAACAGAAGTAGATGAATTATTGGAAAAGGAGGGTGTCGTAGGTACCAAAGAAGTACAAGGAACTACGGATATAGCACCTACAATTGATCCGGGCGACGATTTGGGTGACGTGGTAGAAGCACCCAAGAAGGTAATTTTGGATAAAGTATATGACTCCTTTGATATTCAAAAAATGCCTTCGTTCCCCGGCGGCGATGCAGCGATGATGGCCTATCTGCGCGAAAATATTATTTATCCTACTATTGCTAAAGAGACCAATATCATGGGTACAGTAGCACTCCGATTTGTAGTGGGCGTCGACGGTTCTATTTCTGATATTGCTATTTTGAAAGACCCCGGTGGCGGCTGCGGCAAAGAAGCCGTGCGCGTACTCAAATCTATGCCGACTTGGATACCTGGCGAGGCTAATGGAAATCCAGTTAAGGTGCGGTTTACAATGCCGGTTAGGTTTATACTGCAATAAGTTTTTGTAAACATAAATACTTTGGAATGAGATTTTGGTAAGGTCGCCAAATTTGTGCTTTTATTAAAATCTCATTCCTCATTTCTTCATTTTTAATATTTAACAAATCATGGCTGCCATAGAACAAACCACCTCATCTGCTGCCCGTCCCGCACGTATGTCTGCAAAAGTCGATTTTACGGCAATGGTGGACTTGGGCTTTCTCTTAATCACTTTTTTTATGCTCACTACTTCACTCAGCAAACCCAATATTATGGCCGTTGTAATGCCAGAAACTGAGGGTGTAGAGCGCGGAGAAGACCTAAAAAGTGGACAAGCAATAACGCTTTTATTAGGCGCAAACGATAAAATCTATTTTTATGAAGGTTTAGCCACAGGACAACTGGACTCTACCGATTTTTCCAGCAAAGGACTACGCAGGGTTTTATTGGATAAAAAAAGCCGTGTAAATGCAGAATATGGCGAAGAAACCAAGGATGACCTGAAAAACCCCGGTCAAAAAAAGGCGATTTCTAAACTATATGTCATCATTAAGTCTATGCCATCAGCGCGGTATAAGAATATCGTAGATGCTTTTGACGAGATGAAAATATGTGGCATTGCGCGGTATGTTTTGCTCGATATTTCGGAAGAGGAGCAAGAATATATTGCAAAACGCTAATCATGCTTATCTCTTATCATAATGCTAGTCATACCAATCTTTTGGCTTCTATTTGGGGCTTATTGCTCATTTCTTTTGCTGCGATAAGCCTTAAAGTGGGAAGTGAGTATTGCCTAGCCCACTGTAAGCCGGAAGTGGAGGAAAGGATAATATGTATGTGTAATCCCCCTTCATTGACAATTGTAAAAGATTATATTCCTCCCATAAGACCTATAACCCCGAAAACCATTTTTATCATGGAACGAGCGTGTCGCTTTTTTGCGCCACCGGTGATTTTACCCACCGATGATATTCGAAATTTGTCAAAAAAAACCAAAAAATCAAAGTTTTATCTTCCTAAATTCACGGCTATTCCCCTAATTACTCCATGTACTGCACATGATTCGATACCCTCAGATTCACTTTTTAGAACATTAAAACCCAATGAGAAACCTTCGATTGAGCCATCAGATACCACTCTAGTCCGTGGTAATTAAATACATGAACTGGTAGTAATAGGCACTGTTCGGGCGGTTCCAAACCATTGTGTAATGATCCAATACACGCCTACACCAACAAAAGTCCATAAAATATCATCAGGATCAAAATAAAATTTTCGGGTAAATTGCTGGGCTATTTCCCAACCCAAAACACCAAATAATGCAAAAACACAAGCCGAAAAACGGTAGAATAATGGGTCAAAAATGCGTAAATTAGGATTGCGTTCTATTATATAAGGCATAAGAAAGGTATAACATGCCGGGACATATATGCCTGCAAGGAAATTTGGAGCAACGCCCAAGAGGTAATTGATCCAATGTATATGTAAGTTCAAATGCGGACGAACAATATACTGAACGCTCCTACACGAACTTTCGCCCGCTAAATAAATAAAAGCCCAGATTCGATGCGCTGCGGGTATTGTGACCGATGCTAAAGACATGTATTGTGTTTGTTGTATTGGGATAAGAGCAGTCTCTATCTGTGTTTTCGTAATTCCGGCACAAACAACGGATTTTAATGCCAAATAAACAAGGCATAACGACTAACTTTAACCATAGTTTGACGAATTTATTATTATTGTCTTAATTTTGTGCATGATGAACTGGCCTTCTGCAATTATAAACTTTAGGGCATACCTCCTTTTGGAGCGCTCTATGAGTGCCAATACCATTGATGCATACCTCAATGACGTACAAAAATTGGTGCGTTATTTTGAAATTATAGGTAACGAAATAAAGCCGCTACAAGTAAATCCCAACGATATTCACGCTTTTATCCTTTGGATCAACGACTTGGGGCTGGAAAACACCACGCAGTCCCGGATAATTTCAGGTATTAAGGCTTTTTATAAGTTTCTGATGGTAGAAGATCTTGTGGATAAAGATCCCACCCACTTGCTCGATTCGCCGCGGTACCACCGTAAAATACCCGATGTTTTATCCTTTGATGATATTCGTAATATGCTGGATACCATTGATTTATCGGAGCCACTTGGTGTGCGCAACAGGGCTATTGTGGAGACATTATATGCCTCTGGGTTGCGGGTGAGCGAACTGACAGAACTCAAATTGAGGCAAGTACATACCGAAGAAGGATACCTACAAGTGATTGGTAAAAACAATAAAGAACGCATTGTGCCCATTGGTGATGAAGCCTTGAAATATGTAACGATGTACACCAATCAAGTACGTAATTTGATGGATATTGCTCCGGGCAACGAGCATCACGTCTTTTTAAACCGCCGAGGCGCAAAATTGACCCGCGTGATGGTATTTTATATCATTAAAGACTTGGCGGTTGCTGCTGGAATTGAAAAAATAGTAAGCCCGCATACTTTTAGGCATTCTTTTGCCACGCATTTGGTAGAGGGCGGTGCTGATTTGAAAGCAGTACAGGATATGTTGGGCCACGAGAGCATAACCACCACTGAAATTTATACGCACATGGATACGGCCTATTTAAAAGAGACCATTCAGTTGTTTCATCCGAGGGTAAAATGGGAGCGATAAAAGGATTATGCATACTATAAATTAAATTTATTTGTACTTTAATGGTATAACCGACCCAGAATGGGTCAAATGTTTATAGAAGAATGTAGATAAAATATATGCGACCCCGAATGGGTCGTACCCCATACCTACCCATGCCTGGGCTATAAACATTTGACCCATTCTGGGTCGGCCAATGGCTAGAAAATACTGAAAGTAGGGGTATTAACTTAAAAGATGCTTATTTTACAGTGTACTATAGATAAAGAAACATTTTCAAGGAATTATCTTTGATTTCGGCTGCTCGTTGTTGCGAAATAACCTATTGCAAAGGACAATTAAAGGGTAACAAATAAGTTTTTCCTAATTTTCCATAAGTTTACCTAACTTTGCGCCCCTATAATTGTTACACTATTTAAATCTGATAAACAGATTTACTCTTTTGTTAAACTAAATATTTGAATGGATTTTCTAATTAAGGTCGGCCAATTGTTATTGAGCCTTTCCATATTGATCGTTTTGCATGAAATGGGTCACTTTCTACCAGCAAAATGGTTTAAAACACGCGTTGAAAAGTTTTATTTGTTTTTTGATGCCCCTCCTTTTAATAGCCTTTGGAAGAAAACAAAAGGCGAAACGGAATACGGTATTGGCTGGTTACCTTTAGGTGGTTATGTCAAAATTTCGGGTATGGTGGACGAAAGTATGGATACCGAATTCAAAAATCAACCTCCGCAACCTTGGGAATTTCGTTCCAAACCAGCCTGGCAGCGCCTTATTATTATGTTGGGTGGGGTAACGGTGAATTTCATCTTAGGTTTCTTTATTTTCGCTATGATTTTGTGGACTTGTGGTCGCGATTACCTGCCGTCAACCGAATTAAAGCAATATGGAACAGCTTTTGACTCTATATTGATCCAGCAAGGTTTCCAAAATGGCGACGTGATTACCAAAATTGGCGATCAACCCTTTGAACGATTCGAAACGGTTACATTTTTAGAAAAAGTTGTTTTGGGCAATGAACGCAATGTAACAGTCTTACGTGATGGACAAGAACAAACCGTCCGTATCAGCGACGATATAGCGCGTAAAGTAACCGATAGGGGAGTCCCCAAATCGGCACTTTTAGCACCTCGTTTTCCGTTTTTTGTGGGAAGTACCGCCCCTGCAAGCCCTGCCGAAAAAGCGGGATTACTGGCCGAAGATCAAATTATTCGTTTCAATAGTAAACCCACTGAATTTTACGACCAATTTGTAATAGAGGCACAAAGTAATAAAGGGAAACCTGTAGAAATTGGAATTATTCGGAATAGTGACACGTTAAATGTTTCCTTAACGATGACAGATGAAGGAACTATCGGTGTTTATGCCAAGAACATGAACAAATTATTACATTTTGAAAAGGAAGAATTTTCTTTATTAAAGGCTATTCCAGAGGGTTATAAGGATGGTGTTAATTTCTTAGGTAGCCAAATCAGTGCCTTTGGAAAAATGTTCTCAGGACAAATTTCGGCAAATAAAAACCTAGGTAGTTTTATTAGTATAGGTAATATGTTCCCCAAGGCTTCGGAGTTTTCGTGGGAAGCATTTTGGCATTTGACGGCTACTTTGAGTCTCGTTTTGGCATTTATGAATCTTTTACCTATTCCGGGCTTGGATGGCGGTTACGTTATGTTCCTGATTTGGGAAGTCGTTACAGGCCGCAAAGTGAGTGATTCTTTTTTGGAAAAAGCCGTTACTGTTGGTTTCTTTCTCCTCATCGGTTTAATGGTGTATGCCTTAGGCTTGGATCTTTGGAGGCATTTGTTTTCACGATTCTTTTAAAATTAGATAGCGGTGCTGAACGACGAGGTTATAAGTTTGTAACCTCGTCGTTCAGCACCCAACAATGTATAGATGGATTATTTCGAGTTAATGGGGCTACCGTTGTCCTTTAAGATAGATGAGGCGGCTTTGCGTAAAAAATTCTATGCCAATAGTCGTGCATTTCACCCCGATTTTTTTTCCCTTGATGATGAGGACAAACAAGAGTGGGCCATGGAACAATCTACCTTAAACAATGCGGCCTTTGCTACCTTATCGGATTTTGACCAACGGGTAGCCTATATCCTTCAACTCAAAGGGCTATTGGGTGATGCGTCCAATCCCGATACTTTGCCGCAAGATTTTTTGATGGAAATGATGGACATTAACGAGGCCATTATGGATTTGCAAATGGATTTTGACCCCGAAATGTACGAGCGCACCTTAAAAACGGTGGCCGAAACAGTAAAGGAACTCCGCGAAAGTGTCCAAAATATCTTTGAAAACTACCAAAATAACGCCGAAAATGAGGCTGATTTAAAAAAAGTGAAAAATTTTCACCTAAAAATGAAATATTTGTTGCGCGTTCGAGAAAGTCTGCATACTTTTGCATCCGCTTAACGCAATAGCGGGAATGGCGGAATGGTAGACGCGCTGGTCTCAAACACCAGTAACTTCACGGTTGTGCGAGTTCGAGTCTCGCTTCCCGCACAAAAAGCACCTCAAACGAGGTGCTTTTTTTTTGCCTTTTTTTAAAAACTTATCCTATTCCTTTATCAATACGACCTGTACGCCATCTGCCTTGATGATGTCTAAATAGA
>JAAFHO010000859.1 GCA_013297575.1 Chitinophagales bacterium | reverse complement strand
CGCAAAGATGGCAATGGTATCATTGATTTTGTGTTGCGCGGGGATGGAAGTGGCCGTGAATTACTCCACATGAAAGCGGGTGGATCACTAAAACCAGCCAGTCACGAAACCGTGGACAATAGAGAACATTATGCGTATCAGGAGGGCAAACGGGTATTTGTACACGCCGTAAAAGGCATGACCAGTACCACCGAAGAAGTCCTGCGCCGCAATAAAATGACCACCGATGACGTAGCCTGGGTAGTACCGCACCAAGCCAATATGCGTATCATTACCACCGTTGCAGAACACCTCAGTTTTCCAATGGAAAAAGTAATGGTCAATATACAAAAATATGGCAATACAACCGCTGGAACGCTGCCAATTTGCCTTTGGGAATACGAAAATCAACTCAAAAAAGGCGATAATATCATTTTAACGGCCTTTGGTGGTGGATTTACGTGGGGTGCGTTGTACTTGAAATGGGCGTATTAAAAGGGTGTACATTTTATTTTTGTAAATTACTTTGAAATTTATGCTAAAGTACAGTTCGCAAAGTGTGGCAAAGCCGGCCTTAGAAAAATGCCGTTTTTGCTCGAGTGGAGGCGGATGAAGCCAAAAAGTGTTTGAGCCAAACGGAGTTAATGAGGCACAGCCTCCGCTCGATAGTGCGGCGAGTTTTTTTTGGCGCCGCCGGAGCGAGGAAGCAAAAGCGCAGCATTTTTCGTCAGCCGAAGCCTTTTTTGCCTACTTTTTTTGGCGAAAAAAAGTAGGAAGTAAGCATTGTTGAACTGATGTTCAAATTTTTGAAATTTGCAAGTGAATAAGTCTTTTTTTCTAAAGAAAATGTGTACTCGTCGTAAATGGGCATATTAAAAGATGCCGCCATCGTTATCCTCGCAGCAGGCCAATCTCAGCGATTAGGCCATGCAAAACAACTGGTAACTTGGCAGGATAAACCGCTCCTGCAACATACCTTGGATGAAGCGGAAGCATTACAAATACCCACTTATGTCGTACTCGGAGCCCACTACAATGCCATTGAAGATGCCATTGTAGTGGGTCACCAAACCACTGTTTTGCGCAACAATGATTGGCCCGAAGGTATGGCTTCCTCTATCCGTTGCGCCTTATTGGCTTTGCCCGAATCCATAGCATGGGTATTGTTTTGTGTGTGCGACCAACCGTATATTTCCAGTGATTTATTCCAAAATTTGATCAAAAAGCAACAAGCAACCAAACAACCTATTGTTGCCTGTGCTTATTCGGATACTTTTGGTGTGCCTATATTGCTCCATCGGCAATTTTTTTCCGCGCTCTTGGCCTTACAAGGCGATGCTGGTGCTAAAAAAATTGTACTCAAAAATATAGATAAACTGGCTACCTTTGACTTTCCTTTGGGGCATATCGATATTGATACCAGCACCGACATCCAGTTTTTGACAAATAATGAAAGACACTTTCGGACGGATTCATAACTATTTACGCATTTCGCTCACCGATAATTGCAACCTGCGCTGCTTTTATTGCATGCCCGAGGAAGACTATGATTTTACACCTGTCTCCCGTTTGATGCAAGCCGAAGAAATAGAAACCTTGGCCAAAATTTTTGTAGAGCAAGGTGTCAATAAAATCCGATTAACAGGAGGTGAGCCGCTTGTGCGCAAAGATGCGGGTAAAATTATTGCGGCATTGTCCAAATTACCTGTTAAACTCACCCTTACCACCAATGGAACTCGGGTAAAAGAACTGTTACCCGTCCTCCTTGATTCCTCCATTCGTTCCCTGAATATTAGTTTGGATACCCTACAACCCGAGCGTTTTTTGTTTATGACCCGTCGCGACCAATTTGCAAAGGTATATGAGGCTATTCAATTGCTTTTGGAACACCATTTTTATGTAAAAGTGAATATGGTGGTGATGAAAGGTTTGAACGATACGGAAATCCTCGATTTTGTAGAATGGACAAAAACGCAACCCATTCACGTGCGTTTTATCGAATTTATGCCATTTTCGGGTAACAGGTGGAGTAGTAATAAAGTGGTGTCTTTGCAGGAAATATTGGATATTATTGCTACAAAATACGAATTTGACGCTTTGCCCAATGATAAAAATGATACGGCAAAAGCATTCCATATTACGGGACACGAAGGCACATTTGCTGTTATTAGCACCATGACTGCCCCATTTTGCGAAGGTTGTAACCGCATTCGGCTCACCGCAGATGGCAAACTCAAAAATTGTTTGTTTTCCAAAACTGAAACAGATTTGCTCCAACCATTGCGGCGCGGCGAAGAGGTGTTGCCTTTGATCCAATCCTGTATTTTGTCCAAAGCAAAAGAATTGGGCGGACAGTTCACCGCCACCAATTTTGAGCAAATTATCTCCGAATCTATTGATAACCGCAGCATGATAACCATTGGAGGATGATTAGTGTAACCGAAGCCAAAGCCCTCATTCAAGCCGCCGCGCGCGCGCTCCCGCCTGCACGCGAGGCGCTACAAGCCGCGCACGGTCATGTTCTTGCAGAAAATGTCTATT
>JAAFHO010000858.1 GCA_013297575.1 Chitinophagales bacterium | reverse complement strand
TATTGCTTCTATGCTGATTGTTAGTTTGGTGATCAATATTTTGATTCGAATTTATGATTATTTTGTAAAAACTTAGCCGCTCCCATTTCGGCCAAAAAAGGTCAGTTTTTGATCCGAAACCGCTGGCTAAGTTTTTACATTATTTTTTCTAAAAAAATAACGTTGATTTGCGTTTGAATATACTATGTTTAATGGTATCACTACTCCATTTGCTCCACAAATACGTTCATATTGTTCAAACGCAAATCACCGAAATAAGTAGCAGTGGCCACATCTGCTGCATCTCGTCCGTAAGCTAGAATGGCCCTTCCTCCGGTCAAAACAGGTTGCATCGCATCAAAAGTGTACCATCTATCTCCTAAATATGCTTCAAACCATGCGTGTAAATCCATTGGCTTCAAATCGTATAAATAACCCACTACAAACCGTGCTGGTATATTAATACTTCTACAAAGTGCTATGGCCAAATGCGACATATCCCTGCAAACACCATGTTGCGCACTCAATGTATCCAAAGCCGAGGTGGTAGATGTACTGCGATCGTATTCGTATTTTATACTTTTGTGTACCCACAGCCGTATGGCCTCTACCATTTGATACCCAACAAAAATATTGCCGGTTATGGCTAGGGCTTTACCGATTAATTTGTCCGATTCACAAAAGCGGCTTGGTAGCAGGTAAATTAAAGTATCATCTGGTAAAAACTGAATTAGGGTAAAATTGGCCTCAGTATTGATCTCTACGTAAGGGCTTGTTTCTACTATTGAATTGGTGTTAACAAAGAAAGTCCCCTCTGGCGTTATCAATCTTTGGCAATAATTGCCATATAGGTCAATGTATTCTGTGATGGGGACATACGGGTCAATATGGTATTCTTCATACAGCACCGTTTGATACCATCCTTCTCGAGGTCGTAATAGTAAAATGAGTGGGGTGTTATAAGCAGCGTGGTACTCTAATTGACAACCAATTTTTAATTTCATCAATAATATTTTAGTTAGAAACATCGTACGCCTTGTTTAGTTTTCGGCGCGTATTTCTAAAATTTCTGAAAGATAATATAAAAATGAAACTTACTGGAATAAATAATTTTCTGAAGGTATTTAGGGCATTTTTCTAGCCAAATCGCTCAATATCTACTTCCTTATTGATAGAAATGCCGTCTAAAATGTGCTGTGCAAAATGCGCGGCCCAATAAGGAGTTAACAACGCGCCTTTACTCCCCATTCCGTTAAAAATACCAATTTTAGGGTTGTCTTTGCTCCAGCCAATGATCGGCCTTCGGTCTTTGGCAACTGGTCGTACAGCAGCACTATGATCCACCAAATCATAACCTACATGGAGCATTGTGGCCAATTCTTCTTGAATAAAATCCAAACCCGTTTGTGAAGGATCTGTATCTTCAAAATCCCAGTAATAATTGGCACCTGCCCAGTACACCCCTGCTCCGTATGGCACCAACATAATTTGTTTTTTGAGCATGGAATGGATCACACGATCGGTATGTAGCCGTATCAATAATCGGTCACCTTTTGCCGATAGCCACGGAATACCTGTAAATAATTCATTTTGAGCACCATAGTAGCCTTCACAAAAAATAATATGTTCAAAATCAGGAAGATAGGTACTTATGTTTTCTAGTGTAATATGCTTGTCTAAAAAACGGTTGCGGCTGGAAAAAAAAAGTTGTACATAACTACATACTGCGCTAAAATCTACTCTGGCAGATTGATGAATAACCCCGAAACCATAGTTAGGGTGGGCTAATCCCTGCCATTCGCCTGCGTGCATGGCCACATCGGTGAAGCCTTCGTAATCGGGTCTTCCAACACGTAGGTTCCAGTCATTTTGCTCCAAAGCACTACCCAATAGGCGTACAATTGGGTAATCAAACCAAATGGGCTGTTGGGCTGCTTGTGATATTTTTTGATAAAAATCCTTAGCAAACGGGTAAAAAGTATCAAAACCCCAAGATTTTACATACCTTTTACCCGTTACAGGATTAATCACGCCTGCTGCAATAGAAGACGCTGATTTTAATTGCAATTGATCTGCTATATACATTTCAACACCTGCATTGTGCAGGGTGAGCGCCAGAACACTGCCCGCAATGCCTTGCCCTACGATGAGTATTTTCTTAGGCATTATTTATAACGCCTTCTGACAAGACGGATAAATGATTTGGCGGTTTCTACCTTGTTTTTATGCAACCAATCGAATCGGCCAATACATTCGTTGAGCAAATATGCTTTTGCGGCTTCAAAACCCGATGCATTGTTTAGGGTAGTTAATGCGGCCTCAAAAACAGGATTATCATTACCAAAAAGTTCGCGCTGGATCATTAAGCGGTCGTTGAGCGAAATAGCGCGCTTTAGATCACTTATCGCGGTATCCGATAGTTTTTCGGATAGTTCTTTTGCTTCGCGGTATTCAAATAACACGTCTGCATCGCCTGCGGAAACAGTTGCCGTTACTGGATTGGGCGTGGGGGGCTGGGGGGGTGGTGGTGGCGGTGGTGCTT
>JAAFHO010000857.1 GCA_013297575.1 Chitinophagales bacterium | reverse complement strand
AAATGGGTAGTACCCGTCGCGGTTTTGGTTTTGATATGAAAGAACTGGATCCAAAAGCAACGGCCAACATGAGTACTTTGGCGAGTAACAACACTTTCGGTCATTCGGGTTTTACGGGAAATGTCGTTTGGGCCGATCCCGATCACAATTTGATTTTTATCTTTTTATCGAACCGAACGTACCCCACCATGGAGAATAATAAACTGATCAGTGGTGATTATCGGCCTCGGTTGCAGTCGGTGGTATATAAGGCATTAAAAAAGTAGCACATGAATCCCAAAGTTGATTTGTATCTAGCCGATGGTTGTGGACGGTGTGCGCTGTACGCCACGCCACAATGCAAAGTAATACCGTGGCAAAAAGAATTAGCCGCATTAAGAGCGATTGTGCTGGACTGCGGACTCACCGAGGAATTGAAGTGGGGTGTTCCTTGCTACACTTTTCAGGACGGTAATATAGCCATTGTTAGTGCGTTTAAAGCGTACTGTTCTATTAGTTTTTTCAAAGGTGTTTTATTGCAGGATGTCCACGGTATATTAGTCCAACAAGGTGAACATTCTCAAGCGGCACGACTGATTAAGTTCACCAATATTCAGCAAATACTAGCGCAGGAATCTATCCTAAAAACCTATATTTACGAAGCGATTGAAGTAGAAAAAGCGGGTTTGAAAGTGGAATTTAAGAAGAACCCCGAACCTATTCCTGAAGAATTTCAACGAATAATGGATGAAAACCCTGCTTTAAAAACTGCGTTTGAGGCATTAACCCCTGGGCGACAACGCGGATATATTTTGCATTTTTCTCAACCGAAACAAGCGAAATCGCGGGAGGCTAGGATTGAAAAGTGTGTAGCGCGGATTATGGAAGGAAAAGGTTTAATCTAGCCAAACAAATCGTCCATCGTCACTTCATTTTGCACCAAAAGGTGGG
The DNA here is from genome assembly GCA_013297575.1 of Chitinophagales bacterium. GTDB lineage: Bacteria > Bacteroidota > Bacteroidia > Chitinophagales > Saprospiraceae > M3007. Next base: position 1,592 of record JAAFHO010000857.1, on the reverse strand, counting down.
CGTATTTATTTTTATCAACGCCATAAGTGGTAATCATCGTTAAAAATACGGCTTTTTTAGTCTTACTGACGGTCTTAAACGTATTGATTTTCGAGCGCAGTTTTTCCGAATATTCTTTATCAATTGTAAAGGTATCCAAAGAAAATTTACATTCACATAAATTAATTACTTGGTCGCGACGGTCAATCAATAAATCAACTTGGGCAGATTTTTCAGTTGTGCCACCACGCCAGGAAGCGTTGATAGACTGAACACCACTAATGCCTAATGTTTTTTTTATTTGCCCAATGTGATCCATACAAATTTGCTCGAAAGCATAACCCTGCCACGCCCGTTGTGTAGGGTTGTCGATCATATTTATCCAACTATGTTCTGCTTGATACTGGCCGCCTTTGACAAATTTAAAATAAAAAGCGGTGTAATAGTCTGATAATCTGTAAATTATATTTTTCTGTTTGTTGTCGAGTGAAATATAAGACGTAATAAAACCACTTTCTTCAAGGTCAGCCAATACTTTAGTCAGCGTGCCGCCAGATCCGATGCCTGATAGTTTAACAATATCACTTCGTTGAAGTCCCTCGTTTTTTGTGGACAGTACTTCCACTATTTTTTCATAAATTTCATATTTGCGAAAGATAGAACGGTAAAGGTTAAAAAATTCATTTTTCAGGAGACCTGACTTATCAAAAAGCAGTTCTTGAATATTTTGTGGTGTACTTAAATGGGGTTGAATGGCATCTAAATAGTAAGGAATACCACCTAAAACCATGTATAATTGAACGATCTGATAGCGGTCTAAAACGCAGTTCTTTGCGATCAACATCTCTTCTGTTTCTTGCAAATTAAACGGTTCTATCTTCATTTTTTGTGTAATGCGATTATGCAAACCACCGCTGTTGTTGATCAGCACATTAATCATCCAAGACGCGGCAGACCCACAAACGATCAATAAAATGTCTTTACGATTACTCGCCCAACTGTTCCAGAAGTGTTCAAGCCCCATCATAAAATCGGATGCTTGGGTATCAAACCAAGACAATTCATCAAAGAAAACAACCTTTCTTTCCTTGTGTTTTATGTTTTCCAAAAGGTCAATCAGCCTTTGAAATGCCATCAGCCAATTGTCCGAAGGCGTAGCGTATATCAGATTCGATTGTTTGCCGATGGCCGTATCAAAATTATAAAGTTGTTGCGATGTTTCTGCATTTGCCAAACCCGATATAGTAAAATCGAAGGTATAGTTGAAGTATTCGCGTATCAAAAAGGTCTTGCCTACGCGCCTTCTACCATAAACGGTTAAAAACTCCGACTTCTTACTTTTTACAATAAGGTCTAATTTTTGTATTTCTTTTTTTCTACCAATAATTGATGTATCCAAATTCATAATCAGCCAATTTTAAGACAAAAATACAGGTTCTGGCTGATAAAATAACTTTTTGCAGCCAGAACTTGATTTTTTTATCAAGTTCTGGCTGATTGTGTAGGTGGGCAGAATTTATAAATAATTGATTTTTAATTATATGTCATTAAAAACGCGCAAACACAACAGTAGAAAACAAATTTCAACTTAACTATCAGAATTTACCTGTAAC
>JAAFHO010000855.1 GCA_013297575.1 Chitinophagales bacterium | reverse complement strand
ACCCCTACCCCCCACACCCGGCGGCGGCCCATTAGATCCACCACCATTCCCACCATTTTCTTGCTCCTGACCCGCTACATTGTTATCCAAGAACCGCCAACTGATCCCAATTCGGAACGATGCACGGTTTTGTGGATGATTGGCGGTGAGGTACAGGTTACTGGTTTTGTTCCACAGCGGAGCCATATTTTCAAAACGGAAATACAGGCGGAAGGTTTGTATTTTTACACTTAGGAAAGCATCGAGCCACGGGTAGGGTTTTTGTTCAAAAGTATCCTGCAATTGGAACTGACCAATCATAGGCTGGTAAGCATCGGGTTGGAAAGCACTATTGATCCGAAAATCCACGCCGGCATTGGCCAGTAGTTGTTTTTTGAACAAACGACCTTCTACATACAGGCTGTTTTTGGAAAACCAATTGGGCAGTCGCACCACCGCTTTATTATTGATTTGCTGCAATGCAACGGTATTGTCCGAGTGTAATCGTCCAAAATGAAACGACTGACGAGCGGCCAATTGGCTCACCTGAATCGGTTTGCCAGATTGTATTGGAAATCCTAATTGGTTGAAATACAAATAGTTATTAACGATGTGATTGGCCGCAGAGGCTTGGAATCCAATACTTGGAATATCGTAAGTGGCGGAAATAGGATTTTCTACTACCTTGTTAAAACTATTGCTCCAAATCGGATTGGTAGCAGAAATGAGCCGAGCATGGATCAAATCTGGTGGGCGGCGTTGGCTCAAAAGGTTGGCTTTCAAAATACCTATTTTACCCAAATCCAGCAGTAATGTCCCTTGCAAACGGTACTCTCCGGTATTGGCCAAAATGCCTAAATCGCCATCGCCCACAATCGCCATGCGGTCGGTCGGTTTGATGGCCAGTTTGCCCGTCAAAAACAGGTTATTGATGATGGAATCGGAGAGCGGTTCGCGGTACAAATTGATAAAAGAGTGCCGAATACCCACGGTGATACGCCCCGCTTCGGAGTTGTTCTTTTTCTTGCGTAAGGTGCTGACGGTGACGTGGTTATTGAGCCGTTGCAGGTCGTAATAATGCCGCACACCGCGTATATCTTTTAGGTAAGGCGCGTAAAATACCTCCTCCAGCGTGGTGTCATCTACCTTGGGGGCATTTTTGTCGCTAAATTTCCACGATTCGGTGACGTAGTTCAGCGTATGTGCCAGTTGGAGTTGGTTTCTTGCCTTACCAATCGTGGTATATTGTGTAAATTGTAGGTCGCCGCGTTTAAATTTGTTCTTGGCTTCATTTTCAAACAACACAGGGACACTAATGGGCTGCGTGAACAAATCAGAAGCAAAAAACGCGGTGCTAGTGATACCGCCATTATTTTCCGATTGGTTGGTATTAGCGGTATAAATGAGAAATATTTCGTAGTTTTTGCGGATAGGCCACCAAATACCTGCCGCAAACGCGCTGTGTTTGTTGCGTTGAAAGCGGTATTCGCCCAAGTTATTGATCGTTTGGTATTGCAATGAAAAATTGAGACCACCCGAAAAGGTACGCGAAAGTCGAATAAAAGATGCGGCATCGCGCTGTGTGCGGCCCCGCGAAAAACCTGCGTGGCTGTAGGTACGTGCGTGGCGATAAAAACGAAGGTTATTTGGGTTTAACTGGTAAATATCGTAAGCGTGCATACCCGTTTCAAAACCAATTCGGGACAGTGGCGCAAAGCCCAATGGTCGTGCTGCCGAGCCAAAATTGCCCAAATGTGCGTAATCAAAAATCCCTTGTTTACGGGCAGGATCGTACATCCTAAAATCGCCATCGGGCATGGTATCATTGGCAAAATGCCGTGTAGCGGGATCGATCACCAGCACGTATTGCACCGGTAATGTATCGGCGGGGTTAATTTCGCCCGGTAAAACGAGTGGACGGGAAGTGCTGCTCGCTGCTTCCTGTGCCATTAAAAAATGATTGTTTGCACCCGTCAGGATGCAAACAATCGTAAGGTATTTTATGATATATTGAAGTTTGATCGTCAATTTTTTATGCTATTTAAGCAAGAAATTTAATTCATCCGTATCATCAAAACGTAGCAACAAACGAATCGCTGCTTTGATCTTAGATTACCAGTAAATCAACACCTTATTCTACTGCTTTTATCAAGGCAGGACTCATACCCATCGACGAGAAACCGCCATCGTGGTAGAGGTTTTGCATCGTCACGTATTTGGTATAATCGCTAAACATCGCTATGCAGAAATTAGCGCAATCTACAGCGGGCGCATTACCCAATGGCGACATGGTTTCGGCATAATTAAAAAACTCATCAAAGCCTTTTACGCCTTTGCCTGCGGTGGTCATGGTCGGCGATTGTGAAATGGTGTTCACCCTAACATTCTTTGCCGTGCCATAATGGTAGCCAAAACTACGCGCAAATGATTCCAACAATGCTTTAGATTCAGCCATTTCGGAATAATCAGGGAAAACACGTTGTGCGGCGATATAAGATAGCGCCATAATACTGCCCCAATCGCTGATAGCATCGAGTTTCCACAT
>JAAFHO010000854.1 GCA_013297575.1 Chitinophagales bacterium | reverse complement strand
GGAGTTCGGAGTTAGAACCAAAAATAAGATCTACACGCGAACCTGTCCACTTGATGGCGCCTGTGCTGCGATCGCGACCCTCAAATACATCTTGAGCATCTGAATTGGAAGCCCAAGTAGTACCAAAATCCAATAAATTTACAAAAAAGTCATTGGTGAGCACTTCTGGACGCTGGGTAAATACACCGTGTTTGGTATGACCAAAATTGGTATTCAATACCCGCATACCACCCACTAAAGCCGTCATTTCAGGTGCAGTGAGTTTCATCAATTGTGCCTTATCCACCAGCATTTCTTCCGCTGTAATCTTATGTTTAGGCTTAAAGTAGTTGCGGAATCCATCAGCATTTGGCTCCAAAATATCAAATGACGCTATATCTGTCTGCTCTTGTGATGCATCTGTACGTCCAGGTGTAAATGGAACTGTTACCTCTTGTCCAGCATTTTTAGCCGCCTGCTCAATACCCACGCAGCCACCTAAAACGATCAAATCGGCGATAGACACTTGCTTGCCACCAGATTGAGCAGCATTGAATGTAGTTTGGATACCTTCTAGTACGTCAAGCACTTTGGCCAATTGATCAGGATGATTCACTGCCCAATCTTTTTGTGGTGCTAAGCGGACACGTCCGCCATTTGTGCCACCGCGCTTGTCTGAACCACGGAACGTAGTAGCAGAAGCCCAAGCGGTAGATACCAGTTGAGATACCGTAAGACCCGAACCAAGAATAGTTGCTTTAAGTGCAGCAATATCATTATCGTCAATGATAGGATGTGTTACCGCAGGAACTGGATCTTGCCAAATTAATTCTTCTTTTGGTACTTCCGGGCCGAGATAACGAGCAATTGGTCCCATATCGCGGTGCGTCAGTTTGAACCATGCACGCGCAAATGCGTCTGCAAAAACATCAGGATTCTCGAAGAAATGCCTTGAAATCGGTTCGTAAATTGGATCCACCCTCAAGGCAATATCCGTAGTAAGCATGGTTGGTGCATGACTTTTCGATGGGTCGTGTGCATCTGGTACCGTACCAGCACCTGCGCCAGCTTTCGGTTTCCACTGGTGTGCACCGGCTGGGCTTTTGGAGAGTTCCCATTCAAATCCGAACAAGTTTTCGAAATAGTTATTGCTCCACTTTGTAGGCGAGGTTGTCCACGCACCTTCCAGACCGCTCGTAATCGTATCGCCAGCATTACCTGTACCGAACGTATTTTTCCAACCTTGGCTTTGCATCTCAATGCTCGCACCTTCGGGTTCTGCTCCAACGTACTTATTTGGATCAGCGGCACCGTGTGTTTTACCAAAAGTATGTCCGCCAGCGATCAACGCCACCGTTTCTTCGTCATTCATGGCCATACGGCCAAAAGTTTCGCGAATATCACGGGCAGAAGCCAACGGGTCGGGATTACCATTTGGGCCTTCAGGATTCACATAGATCAGACCCATTTGGACAGCACCCAATGGATTCTCCAGTTCGCGGTCGCCAGTATAGCGTTTGTCGCCCAACCATTCCCTTTCAGCACCCCAATAAACGTCTTCGTCTGGCTCCCAAACATCTTCGCGACCACCACCGAAGCCAAAGGTTTTGAAACCCATCGATTCGAGTGCGCAGTTGCCTGCGAGGATCATCAAATCGGCCCAAGAGATTTTTCGGCCATATTTTTGTTTAATGGGCCATAACAACAAACGCGCCTTATCGAGGTTGGTGTTATCGGGCCAACTGTTGAGTGGCGCAAACCGCTGTTGACCAGTACCACCACCGCCACGACCATCGGAGATACGGTAAGTACCAGCACTGTGCCATGCCATGCGAATGATGAACGGGCCGTAGTGACCATAATCGGCTGGCCACCAAGCCTGTGAAGTCGTCAATAGATCAACAATGTCTTTTTTTAAAAGACTCAAATCAAGACTTTTGAACTCTTCTGCGTAATTAAAATCCTTATCCATTGGATTGGAAAGGTCAGAATGCTGGCGTAAGATGTTCAATTTCAATTGATTAGGCCACCAATCGCGGTTTTTGGTACCGCCGCCAGCGCTTTGTTTTAGAGCACCACTCGTAAACGGACATTTACTTTCGCCGTTCGTATTGTACGAGGTTGTACTCGGAGATGTATTATTTTCCATATTTTTATGATAATAATGTTTATTTACATACTGTTATGTGGCACAAAGTTAAAGGAATAAAATCATAGTTCTAAATAATAATTTCTATACTTCCATAGTTTAAACCTATACTATGACTTTACAGCAATTAGAATACATATTGGCCGTGGATACCTATAAGCAGTTCTCCACGGCGGCTGAAAAATGTTTTATTACGCAGCCTTCGCTGAGTGCGATGATCCAAAAATTGGAAGAAGAATTGGGTGTGAAAATTTTTGACAGGAGCAAACAACCTATTCTCCCGACTGAGATTGGTCTTGAAATCATTGCACAAGCCCGCCTGATTTTGAATGAATCCGAACATTTGAAACAGATGGTAAAAGACCGCATGGAAACGGTAAATGGCGAGTTGCGTTTG
>JAAFHO010000853.1 GCA_013297575.1 Chitinophagales bacterium | reverse complement strand
CGAGAGCGTATCTTGGTGTTCCTCCTCTGTTTCGCTGCAAAAACCAGCAATAATATCGCTAGAAACAGCGCATTCCGGTACAATACGACGAATGGCTTCTATACGGTTCATATACCATTCGCGGTCGTAAGTGCGGTTCATGATTTCCAATACGCGGGTATTGCCCGACTGCACTGGCAAATGGATATATTTACAGATATTTTCGTGGGTACTCATGGTTTCTAGCACTTTATCCGTAATATCTTTTGGATGGCTTGTGCTAAATCGGACGCGTAAATCAGGGCTAATTTGTGCCACCAAAGTCAGTAGATCGGCAAAGTCGATATGTTCGTTGGTTTCTGGATTATCCCATTTGTAAGAATCCACATTTTGTCCGAGCAAAGTTACTTCGCGGTAACCATTTTTGTACAAATCAGTAGCCTCGGCCACAATACTGAACATATCGCGCGAGCGTTCGCGTCCGCGGGTGAACGGCACCACACAAAAAGAGCACATATTGTCGCAACCACGCATAATGGAAATGAAACTAGAAATTCCATTGCTTTCCAAGCGCACAGGGTTGATATCGGCATAGGTTTCTTCGCGGCTTAGGAGTACATTCACCATTTTGCTACCTTCTTCCGCGCCACCGATGAGGTTGGGCAAATCGCGATAAGCATCGGGGCCTACCACAATATCCACCAATTTTTCTTCCTCTAAAAACTTCTTTTTGAGGCGTTCGGCCATACAGCCCAATACGCCCACCATGGTGCCTGGACGCTCCTTTTTGATGGATTCAAAGGCTTTTAAGCGTTTTCTGACGGTTTCTTCTGCTTTTTCGCGAATGGAGCAAGTGTTGATCAAAATCAAATCGCTTGCTTCTACATTGCGGGTAGGCATATAACCAATCTCGCCCAAGATGGACGCGACGATCTCCGAATCGGAGAAATTCATCTGACAACCGTAGCTTTCGATATAAAAATATTTCATACCGGGGATCAAGTCTTCCGCCTGTGTTGGCTTGAAAAAGACGGCCCCTTGGTTCGCCTCGTCTATCGTTTTTATACCTGGAATGGTTGGATTGCTATCGTATAACATGCCTGTTTTTTAATTTGAGGCGCAAAAGTAAAGGAAATTTTTAAAAAAAGTACTACATTTAATTCAAAATCAATTGAATCATGTACATTTGGGCGTTCAATTTGATACTTGTTTTTTCAAATTACGCAATTTCAACCATTTATAATAAGTTGATCCTTAAATGAATTCGAGATTTATCCCTGTTGCCGCATTTGCTTTGTGGAGTATCGTTTGCTGGCGTTGGTACGTTTGTGGTATTAAACAACAATGCGGTGAAAAAGACATGGCTGCTGTTACCGCTGTCCAAGCCGATCCAACTTACACCCCAACGGACACCTTTGGGCAGGCTGCTGCTCAAAATGCTATCGAAGCCGACGGTAAGGCTGGTACGACCAATACGGCGCCTAGCACAACTACTGCTCCTGCTTCCCATGCCTCTAGCACGACCACACAAAAGGCGTTAACAGATAATATAGACGCCGCCCAAGTCGTGGCTGTGGCCGATCATGTCTTGATCCATTTTCCGTATGGCTCCAACCGCCGTGTGGATGATGATGCCATTGACGGCTATTTAAGTGAACTGGCTAATGCGCTCCAAGCCTCAGGCGGAAAAGTAACGCTGATTGGGCATACCGATAATATTGGTGATCCGGCATCGAACAAGGCTATGTCTTTGGATCGGGCTAAACATATCCGTGCGTCGTTGATTAAAAAAGGCGTTTCGGCTAAACAAGTAATCGTAAAAGGATTGGGTGAATCCAAACCAATTGCAACAAATGATAATCCGCGTGGCAGGTACAAAAACCGCAGGGTAGAAGTGCGGATCAATAAGTAATGCTACTTCATTAGAGAACATCGTAAATCGAATCAATAATAATTATGTTTCAACAAGATATTACTACTGGTCCAGGTACTGGTACTTTTACATCTCATACCTTCGAAATACTCATTATGCTCTTAGGTGCCTTTTTATTAGGGCTTTGGCTGGGTTGGGTACTTTGGAACAAATACAAACAGGCATTTGATAAATTGCGCTTGGAAAACGATGGACTACAAGCGTCTATCGCTACGCTCAATGCAGATTTAGGCATGCTGAAAACAAGGGTGGGCGCATTTGATAAAGAGCGCGATGACTTGGCTGCCAGATTGGCTTTTTCGGACAAAGAAAATATTGACCTGCGTACCAAATTGGCCGCTTTACAAACCGATATTTCCGAATTGGTCACCGAAAATAGGCAGTTGGAAACAGAAGTAAGCCTCAACACAGGCGAAACGGCTACCATTGATCTCAATGCTAACGCCGCGCCAATAACGGTCGAAATGGAACCAGAACCAACACCCGATCTCGCTTCTATTACCGAAGATGATACTTTGTTAGATACCGAAACCACTGATAATGAACTCGTTATTGATTTAGCGGTGGATACTGCTGCCGATGACCTAATCGAAGCACCAGTTGCCGCATTCGAGGC
>JAAFHO010000852.1 GCA_013297575.1 Chitinophagales bacterium | reverse complement strand
TCCGTTCTCCCATTTCACAACGTTGTGTATGTCACATGGGAAATTGCTTTCTTAATAACCAGCATTTTGCACCAAAGTAGGATTCAAGTCCAATTCCGTTTGCGGCAGCGGGAACAATTCGTGTTTACCCACCTGAAATCCCGGCAAACCCCCTCCAATTCCCCAGCGCACCAAATCAAAAAAGCGGTGCATCTCAAAGCCCAATTCCACCTGTCGTTCATGCCGAACAGCATCGCGCAACACTTGTTGGTCGGTAGCCGTAATAGCAGGTAAAGCTGTTGCGGGTGTGGCTGCTTGCGCCCGCGCTCGTGCACGAACTTGCTCCAGTGGTTGTTGCGCTTCCGATCCGCGATCCAGTTCCACCAGTGCTTCCGCTTCCCAAAGTAGCACTTCGGCATATCGAATAGCCGTATAATTGATATCTCCATCCGCTTTTTGGGTCACATCTACTTTGGCTTGCAGGTATTTACGCACGCTGTATTTGGTAGAGGAATAGGACGGTTTATAAACCAATCCGAAATAGTCCTCGTTGTTCATGGCCAAGGTGAATTTGCGGCGCGGATCGTCCTGCTCAAATACATCCACGTATGCTTGGGTCAATTCCGCAAACCCATAACCTTCAAATTTCTTGGAAGCCCACCATTGGTTGAGCGAATTGCCCACTTCCAGTTCGAGGTTGGCATGTTGTATTTCCCAGACCGATTCTGTATTGTTCTGCGTGGTTTTTCGGAAATTATCTTGGTAATCGGCCATCAGCGCATAAATACCCAATGCCTTTACTTTTCCAGTATATTCTACCACTTTTGACCAGTTTTTATCGTATAAACTCGTTTTTGCAGCCAATGCCAATGCCGCGCCTTTGGTCGCACGTCCAATTTCAGCGGCAGGATAACTATTGGGTAATAAAGTGGCTGCACGGTCGCAATCGGCAATAATTTGCGCAAAAACCTCCGATTTACGGCTGCGTGGAATCTTTAATTGATCCGGCGCGGCTACTGTGGTAAATAAAGGAACATCCCCGAAAACCTGTGTGAGCAAAAAATAGTAATAGGCCCGCAGGAACAAGGCTTGCCCCGTAATTTGGTCGCGTTGAGCGGCTTCAATGGTGATATTGGGCAAATTATCCAACACCACATTGCACTGCGTGATACCGCTGTATTGCAATTTCCAAAAATCGTTGAATTCTTGTGTCCGAGGCGTGTAAGTAAACGCTTCCAACTCGTTCAGCCCAGGTCTGGAACCATCACCACCAGTAATGGCTTCATCAGAGGTGATTTCAGCAAAAGCCCAATAAAAATTATTGTTTTTGTTGCTAAATGGCAACGGTTGATATGCCGCATTGAGTGCTTGCACCGCATCGGCCTCGTCCTTAAAATACGAGCCAGCATCCAAAGTAGCAATGGGCTGTTTGTCGAGAAATCCGCTGCACGAGGAGAGCAAGGCGCAAAGAAAAAGAGTGAGTATATTTTTCATAATTTGTTCCACGTTTAAAAATCCATTTTTGCACCAATAATCATCGTTCTAGGCGCAGGTACTGTACCCCAATCTATCCCAACCGCCAAATCGGACGACAAACCAAGCCCCCGTGTATCATTGGCATTGGCCTGTATTTCGGGATCAAGCCCCGGGTATTTTGTAAAAGTCAACGCATTTTGAACCGTAGCATAAATGCGCAAACCACCAATGTTTTTCCAATGTAGCACATCCTTTAAATTGTAGCCCATCGTAATGTTTCTCACGCGCATGTACGAGCCATCTTCCAAAAAGCGGGTAGAAGGCCGGCGGTTGCCATTGCGATCATCAATGCTCACTTTGGGTATGGTATTGCTGGGGTTTTCAGGTGTCCACCGGTTCAATATTTCTGTATAAGAATTAAAGCCACGTGATTGGGTTTCATAAGCAAAATTGCCATACAAAAAATACACATCATTACCTTTTACACCTTGAATAAGCGTCGAAAAGTCGAAGTTTTTCCAATTAAATCCCAAATTAATACCGTAAGTAAAATCTGGAAATGGTTTGCCAATATGCTTCCGGTCTTTGTCGTCAATGACATTATCGCCGTTCAAATCCGCAAATTTTACATCCCCCGGACGCGTATCTTTGGTTTGGAACGGACTGGCATCTACCTCTGACTGTGATTGAAAAATACCCGTCATTTGATACAAGAAAAACGATCCAACGGGGTAGCCAGGCTCTGTTTTGGTGAGTGCGCCTTCCGAAAGGCCATACCCGCCTAAGATGGGTTCGCTATTGGCAATGGATGCTACTTTGTTCCGAATAGAAGAAATATTGGCACCTATATTGTATTGAAACTTACCAATTCGATTTTTGTAAATCAAACCCAATTCAACGCCTTTGTTTTCCACGGTGGCAGCATTGACATAAGGTGGTCTTTGCGCGCCGCCCGCCTGCGGTACAGGCACACGCACGAGGATGTCTTTGGTGCGTTTTTGGAACACATCAAGGGTAAGTGAAAGGCGATCTTGCCAAAATGCCATATCCAGTCCGTAATTGGTTTGGCTGCTGGTTTCCCAGCGTA
>JAAFHO010000851.1 GCA_013297575.1 Chitinophagales bacterium | reverse complement strand
TTGGCTGAGCAATAATTTCCATACTTATATCCTATTTAAGGAAAGTGCAAATATGGTAAGTTTTGCGCCTGAATTGCCCAAGATAGTTGCCAGATATATGGGGCCTCAAGTAGAACAGGTCATGCACACCAGTTGGCAGGAGATGCTAAATACAGGTACTCGTTACGACTATAAATTAGTGCCATTGACCGATATTCATTTACGGTCAGGCGCCCAAACTGGTGCTTTACGTCCGGGTGGAAGTATAGAATTAGTAGGCGTTTTTTCGGCAATTGCCTTATTTATTTTATTGCTGGCCGCTGTTAATTTTATGAATCTAAGCACCGCCAAATCGGCCATGCGAGCGCGTGAAGTGGGTGTGCGTAAAGCACTGGGTTCACAGAAAGGGCAATTAGTTGGGCAGTTTTTGGCCGAATCGCTCTTAATCAGCGGTATAGCTATGTGTATTGCCGTGGCCTTGGCTGCTTTATTGTTACCTGCATTTAATCAATTGGCCAACAAAGCCATTGCTTTCAATTTTGCAGAGCGGCCTTGGTTAGGGATAGTCTTGGTGGGTTTTGCACTCCTTACGGGTATTTTGGCCGGACTTTATCCTGCTTTTGTTTTATCAGCGTTTCGGCCAGTACGGGTACTTAAAGGCGAAGTAATGACCGGTATTGGTGGCAAAATGCTTCGCAGCGGCTTGGTCACGTTCCAATTTGCAACCTCAATATTACTGATTATCGGCGTATTGATTGTTTATCAACAATTGGATTTTATCCAGCACAAAAATCTCGGCTACGACCGTTCTCATGTCTTAATTCTCAATGGTACGCCTTCGCTCGGAGACAAATCTAAGGTGTTCAGAGACGAAGTATTACAACTACCTGTGGTGGAAGGTTGCACTATTTCTGGTTTCTTACCTACCGGAGATAACAGTAACAACAATGGCTTTTTTAAGGATAAAAACTTAAATGCAGAAAATGCAATTTCCCTCAACGACTGGAAAGTGGATGCGGGTTATATCCCTACGCTCGGCATCAAATTATCCGCTGGTCGTAATTTTCGTGAGGGAATTCCAGCAGATTCTAATGCAGTAATTATTAATCGGACGGCTGCTAAAATGCTTGGTTTTGAAGATCCGATTGACCACGAACTTTATACCGTGACGGTATCGGATTTGTCCAATCAGCAAATGAGTACTTGGAAAATTATCGGAGTAATCGAAGATTTTAATTTTGAAAATCTGCGCAATAAAGTAGAACCATTGGTCTTGATACAGGATAGTTATCCGGGCAATATCGCATTTCGCCTAAAAACAAGTGATATGCAAAGTGCACTTACCCAAATCCAAGGTGTTTGGCAAAAAAATGCACCGGGAGTGCCGTTCGATTATGAATTTATGGACGATCAATTCGATCAAATGTACCGTAGCGAAAGCCGTACGGGTTTGTTGGCATTGCTGGCGGCGGGTATTGCGATTTTTGTGGCTTGTCTCGGTTTGTTTGGTTTAGCCGCTTTTACCGCTGAAAGGCGCACAAAAGAAATCGGCATCAGAAAAGTCCTCGGTGCATCTATCGCAGGAATCACGGGTCTGTTGGCCAAAGACTTCTTGAAATTAGTCCTTATTGCCATCGTTATTGCCTCACCCATTGCCTATTATTGTATGAATAAATGGCTGGCCGATTTCGCCTATCGCATTGACATCCAATGGTGGATATTCGCCGCAGCAGGTGTAGTGGCTTTGTCCATTGCGTTTTTAACGGTAGGTGGGCAAGCGGTGAAAGCGGCTTTGGCGAACCCGGTGCAATCGTTGCGCAGTGAGTAATCTGGCATCTTAAAAATAGCATTTTAATATTATATTATATAAGATTATGTTGATGAACTATATAAAAATCACTGTTCGGAAATTTTTAAATGATCGCCAATTTAGTATCCTTAACTTGATTGGTTTATCGACAAGTTTAGCATGTGCTTTTTTGATTTGTTTATGGGTTAATGATGAACTAAGTTTCGATAAGTTCCATGAAAAAGACAAGCAGTTATTCCGAGTGCTTTACAACCTCAACTTGGAAAATGAGATTATAACCTTGGAACAAACACCTGCTCCCTTATGTGATGCTTTGGTAAAGGAGATGCCCGAAGTTGAAAGAGCCGTTTCTGTAAATTATTTTATGGATTGGTTTGCTGGAAAAGGGGTAGTGTCACATGGTGAAAAAAACATGAAGGCACAAGGTATATTTGCCTCCAAAGATTATTTTAATGTGTTTTCTTACCAGTTACTGCAAGGTAGTAAGGACATCGTCTTGTCCTCTAAAAATGGTGTAGTTATCTCTGAAAGTTTAGCGAAAAAGTTGTTCAATCAAACAGATGACTTGATCGGCAAGCCAATAGAGTGGAACCACAGAATGCAATTTAGTGAGCCGCTTACTATTTCAGGTGTTTTTAAAAATCTCCCATCAAATGTCAGTAATCAATATGATATAATTTTTAATTACAACTTGTTGTTGGAAAATGAAGCGTCAGCAAAATCGTGGACATCTACCTATTCGGATACCTATTTGCTG
>JAAFHO010000850.1 GCA_013297575.1 Chitinophagales bacterium | reverse complement strand
CGTAACAAAAAGCCTTTGTGAACGGGTAAAAGATGCGGGAGGTTGGTATATTCAGGATAACCTTTTTTCGGCTGCCGCAAATGCGCAAGAACGGGTAAAACTACTCCGCAGTAAAAATATTCAATGCGATGCCCTCAATACGGCCTGCCTTGGCGAAGAGGGTTGGGTGGTGCGCTTGGGTTATAACCAATATTCCGAAGCCGCAGCACGCACCAAAGCAACGGAATATGCAAAAGCAATTGCAAAAGCGGGATTGAAAACGGGGAAAACTTTGGTAAAAAAGGTGGAATAGGTAATAGAAATTGCATTTTTCTAAGGCCGGTCTTGCCACACTTACGGTACTGTACTTCATCTCAAATCTCAAAGTATTTTACCAAAAAAAGCAGGGCTTTCTTATAAAAGGTGCAGCGCACCGTAATATTTGTAGCAATGGTGTGTTTGCCGCGTTTTGAAGGTGCAGCGCACCGTAATATTGAATTAATGTTACGGTGCGCTGCACCTTCAACCTTGATTTTGTCGATTTTTGCTACAAATATTGCGGTGCGCTGCACCTAAATTTTTATAAGAAAGCCCTACCAAAAAAAGAGTGTACGGTAGCAAGATTCGGTGCAAGGATATTAATGTCCGCCCTTCAAAAGTTCAGGAAATTTTGCCTGCATCCGTTTCAATCTTGGTACAGAAACACCGCGAACATAAGGATTTTCAGGGTGATTTTTTTCATAATTTTGGTGGTAACCCTCCGCTTCATAAAATACTTTGAGTGGTTCAATAATGACTGCTATTGGTGCTTTGTATTGACCAGAATCGCCTAATTTTTTCTTTTCGGCTTCGGCCAGTTGTTGCTCGGTTGCATTGTGGTAAAAGATAACAGAACGGTAAGAATCGCCGTGATCGGGGCCTTGTCCTTCCACTTGTGTAGGATCCATTGAAGCAAAATAGACCTTCAAAAGGGTTTCGTAAGTCACCATTTTAGGATCATAATACACCTGCACCGTCTCTGTGTGTCCGGTGGTATGTGAACACACTTCTTCATAGGTAGGGTTTTTGGTATGCCCTCCAGCGTAACCCGAAACGACTTCTTTTACCCCTGTCAAACTTTCAAAAATGGCTTCTACACACCAAAAACAACCTGAGGCAAAAGTGGCAGTATCGAGTGCACCATATACGACAGCGGTTTCGGGTGTAGCATTCGTATGTACTTCTGGTGCTTTAGAGGTTTTGGGAGTGCACGCGGCAAAAGCGGCGGCAAGAGCCAATATTGATAATATATTTTTCATAAACATTATATTAGAGTTGAAATAGCAACTTGTTAAATGATAACCACATTGGGTATTCGTAAGGGAATGTAACAAGATCTTTTATTTATTGTTTGAGAGCCCCCTCCTTACCTCCCCCGCTCACTCAAATAAAAATGCCATAACAACCGTATTCCCACACTCCGCCAAGGACTCCAATGCACCGTACCTGCTACAAAATCATCGTGGTGCGGGCGTTTTTCAAGTTCGTGCAATACCTTATACGCTTCATACAATGCAATATCACCTTTGGGCAAAATATCAGGTCGCAAAAGACATGCTGTGAGAAAAACATCTGCTGTCCAATCACCAATCCCTTTTAGTTGTTTCAATGTGGTTTTAACGGCCTCATCATCCATTTCGGACAGTTGATCCAGCGGTAGTGAACCATCTAAAACAGCTTCCGCCAAACCTCTTGTATATAGCGTTTTTTGTCGGCTAAAACCCGCGTCGCGCAGTGTTTGATCGTCTAAAGTCAAAAAAGACGACGGCAATACGCTGCCATCCAGCAAATGACTTAATTTGGTAAATGCCGCCTGCGCCGAAGCCAGCGAAACCTGCTGCTCCAAAATAATATGCACTAAACTACCAAAACTAGGCGCACGTTCCCAAAGCGGCGGGTAACCATATTGCTCGAGTACCCGCGCAAGCGCAGGATCGCGTTGGGCGAGCAAGTCAGCGGCGGTACAGAGGGACTCAGCGGTGAGTGCAATCATTTAATGCGCTTCCAGCCAGTTTTCGCCCGATCCAATTTCCACCAAAATAGGCACTTTCAAATTAGGAATAGCATTCGTCATTTTATCCATAATTAAGGCTTTTAATGCCTCTAATTCGTCTTTTCGGGCATCAAAGAGCAATTCATCGTGTACTTGCAGGATCATTTGCGATTTAAAACCTTGCGCCATCATGGCCTCGCGGATATGAATCATGGCCACTTTTATCAAATCTGCTGCGGTACCTTGGATGGGCGTATTAATGGCGATACGCTCACTCATCGAGCGCATCATGCCATTGCGGCTATCGATATCGCGGAGGTAACGGCGGCGGCCGAGCAGTGTTTCCACATAACCGTTTTTACGAGCCGATTCTACGATATTGGTCATATAATCGCGCAAGCCAGCATACTCGCGGAAATAGTTGTCAATCAATTCTTTAGCCTCGCTGCGTTTGATACCCAATTGCTGCGATAAATTGCTGGCACCTGCGCCATAAATAATACTAAAATTGACGGTTTTGGCCGCCCGACGTTGCTC
>JAAFHO010000848.1 GCA_013297575.1 Chitinophagales bacterium | reverse complement strand
TTCCAATCACTTCCTTACACGCCTGCGCCACATACAATGCGATGCTACCCGCACCTGTATATAGGTCATATACCCGCTCAGAACCAGTTAAACCCGCAAAATCCACGACCGTATCGTACAAATTCTTGGCTTGAAGTGAATTGGTTTGGAAAAAGGATTTTGGGCCAATTTTATATTTCAAGTTACCCAATTGCTCAATGACATAACCTTTTCCGTGCCAAGTGACCATTTCTTGGTCAAAAACCGTATCATTTAGTTTCTGATTAACACAATAGACCATCGTTGTAATATCGGGGAATTGTGCAAAAATCGCTTTCAGGTAATTTTCAATCGCTTCCTCATCGGGCTGTGCAAAACTAAACAACAGCATTACCTCTCCCGTTGTACACGCGCGTACCATCAAATTGCGTAAAAGTCCTTTGTGGTGGCGCGGATCGTAAAATGCCAAATCTTGTTCCAAGGCTATTGCTTTGGCTGCGTTCCGTATGGCATTGGTAGGATCAGGTTCCAGCCAACATTTTTGTATATCAACCACTTTGTCAAATGCACCAGCACGATGAAACCCAAGCCCACCACCCGGTACCACACCTGTATGGAGTTCTTCGGAGAGCAACCATCGCTTATTGGAAAAGGTAAATTCAAGTTTGTTGCGGTAATAAGTCGTTTGGGGCGAGCCTAAAATAGGCTGCATTTCGCCAACAGGCACCTTCGCGATTCGGCTAAAAGCATCCACTACGGCTTGGTGCTTATGTTGTAATTGCACATCGTAGGAGAGATTTTGCCATTTGCAACCGCCACATACCGAAAAATGCTGGCAAAATGCCTCAATCCGATGCTCGGAAGGTTGGATCAATGTTTCTACACGACCTTCAATAAAACCACCTTTTTTCTTTTGCACGTAAATATCCGCCACATCGCCAGGCACCACACCCTCAGCAAATACGACCATACCATCGGGTGTGCGTCCTACCGCCTTGCCCCGGTCGGCCATACCATGAAAAGGAACGGCTTCAATTATATAATGTTTTCTTGCCATTTTCGTAAAATAGGCCGCAAAGGTAGCAGAAATTGACTTAAATTTTTACTCGTAAACATAAATAATCGTATCCACCTTGGGTTGGCGTTCCAGATCAATCAACACAGGTAACCTACCATATATAGGAAGCACCTGCTGGGCATGTTCATCTACACCAAGGGCAATGATCCAATGTCGTCCAACGGGTACCGGCGATATACAAGCCCTGCCGTTTTGATCTGTTGTCAACATCGTATCGTAAAAAGAGGCAGGTTGCGTATAGCCAGGGAAAGTATCTGAATTGTATTTTAGAAAGATAGTCATATTGGGCTGCGCAATATCGTGGTGCTTGGTTTGAACACAAATAGAGGTAGGCAATGGAATGGTGTTGCCTTCATCATTCGGGGTGCAGCCATAAGTTCCAATTAAAATAGTAAAGCAGCCTATTTTTGTAAAAAAATGTGTAAACATAGTCTCCAAAACGAAAAGTTATTGCTTTATCGTTCTTTAAAACAGGCTTTTTTAAATTTTTTTTTGTAAATTAATTTTAAAAAACTTTTTTTTATCCAAAAAGCCTTATTTTTGCACCGAGTTTATAATACTGCCATTCTAAAATTATATTTTAATACATAAATTTCACTGAACCAATTATTCAACACTAAAAATATATTCATAATTTTTTTCAGACCTGTGAATACTAAATAAATACTAAATCAGACCGAAAGTATTACATCTTACACTACAATTTAGGTTCACAACGACTGTTTACGTTAAATTTTTAAGAAAAAACACTTAAAATCAAATATATTATTTTGTTTTCACACTTTTCCCCATCATTTTTATCTTTTTTTACATGGAAGAAAAAAAGCGCCGTCCGCGACTAACTAAAGCGGACTCAGATGCCCCGTTGCAAGAGCGGGACGACAACACGAATGACCAGCAGAACACTAACTTCTCTCCTAGTCAGGACAACAATTACCGTGCTGGAAATGACTTTGAACGTCGGCCTTATCAAGACAGAAGCCAAGAAAGCAGTCCTGATATTACTCCAGAAGGTGGTTACCAGCAGCGCCCTTATCAAGAGCGTCCTCCACAAGGTGGTGGTTACCAGCAGCGCCCTTATCAAGAGCGTCCTCCGCAAGGTGGTGGTTACCAGCAACGCCCTTACCAAGAGCGTCCTCCACAGGGAGATGGTTATCAACCTCGCCCGTACCAGGATCGTAACCAAGCCGGCGGTTATCAGCAACGCCCGTGGCAGGATCGTAATGCGCCCGATAGCGGCACTGGCGGTGGCGGTTATCAACCACGCCCGTACCAAGATCGCAACCAAGGTGGCGGCGGTTACCAGCAGCGTCCGTACCAAGAACGCCCTCCACAAGGCGGCGGCTACCAGCAACGTCCGTGGCAGGATCGTAATGCGCCCGAAGGTGGCACAGGCGGTGGTGGTTATCAACCACGCCCGTACCAAGATCGCCAACAAGGCGGCGGCGGTTACCAGCAACGCCCATGGCAAGATCGTAACCAAGGTGGTGACGGCGGC
>JAAFHO010000085.1 GCA_013297575.1 Chitinophagales bacterium | reverse complement strand
CATTGCCTATTTTTCTGAATTGCCGCCACCTATTCAGGCAAAACCAGGTTTTAATCACCCGATCGAATGGGCTTCTTTTGCTTTGATTAAACCCGAAACACGCGCCAAAGTACAAACCTCGAAAGGTGATTTTGAAATTGCATTTTATCCTGAGTGGGCACCGGGGTCGGTACTCAATTTTATCAATTTGGCCAAAGACGGCTTTTTCGACAACAAAATATTCCACCGTGTAGTACCCAATTTTGTGGCACAAGCCGGTTGTCCACGCGGCGATGGTTATGGCGCATTGGATTATACCATCCGAACCGAAATAGGGCCAGTTTGGTACGATGATGAAGGTATGGTAGGTATGGCATCTGCCGGATTTGATACCGAAGGCACGCAATGGTTTGTTACCCATTCGCCTACGCCGCATTTAGATGGCCGTTATACCATTTTTGGTAAAGTAAAAAGCGGTATGGAAGTCGTACACCAATTGCAGGTTGGGGACAAAATTTTAAAAGTCACCATTAATTAATTTCTTCATAATCGGTGTAATTTGTAGGCCCTTTTGGGGGTTTCATACGGTTGTTACGGTCGCGGTTGATGCGGGTAATGGCCTCGTACAGCCAAAGAATTGCCAATAATGTGAATAGCCATTTTAATAACATGATGCAAATATAAGATGGAAAGAGTTACCGAAAGTAGTTCCCTCTACCAAGACTTGGATAAAATGAGTATCCGCGAGATACTGACGGGCATTAACCAAGAAGATCATACCGTTCCAGCAGCCGTTGCAAAGGCCATTCCGCAAATTGAAGCCTTGGTGGAAGCCATTGTCCTGCGTATGCGCGAGGGCGGTCGATTGTTTTATATCGGAGCAGGCACCAGCGGCCGCTTAGGAGTGGTAGATGCCTCCGAAATTCCGCCTACCTACGGCGCGCCGCCCGATTGGGTCATTGGTATTATTGCCGGCGGAGACGGTGCTATCCGCAAATCGGTAGAAGGTGCTGAAGATAGTACAACACAGGCTTGGGAGGATCTTAAAGCCTATCATATTGACGCAAAAGATATTGTAGTAGGCATAGCGGCTTCCGGTACTACTCCGTATGTGATCCACGGTTTGCGGACTTGCCGAGCGCGCGGTATCGCCACGGGCTGCCTGAGTTGCAACGCTGGCGCACCGCTATTGCAGGAAGCGGATTACCCGATTGTTGCTGTGGTAGGCCCAGAGTTTGTTACCGGTAGCACGCGTATGAAATCAGGTACAGCACAAAAACTGATCCTAAATATGATCACAACCAGTACTATGATTCAATTGGGTCGTGTAAAGGGCAATCGCATGGTGGACATGCAATTGTCGAATGTAAAACTCATAGATCGCGGCGTAAAAATGCTGATGGAGGTATCTGGTATTGCGGATTATGATGTAGCGAAGGCTTTGTTGGAAAAATATGGTAGTGTGCGGGCGGCTAGTGAAAATGTGTGAGGGAATGTGGTTGAACTTTCTCACTAAAGTTGACATGCCGTAAACCTATTTCTACAACACATGACCAACGCCAAAAGCACTAAAAATCAACCGACAAATAATTTATTCTTCCGAATACTTGCATGTATCAGTTGACAGTCCTAATTTTGTATTGAATTTTGTCAACCAAACTGTCTCTTATGTCGTCCTTATTTGGTAATCGTCTTATTGCTGCCCGCAAAATGGCAGGTTTGTCCCTTCAAGGCTTGGCAGATCGCCTAGAGGGTATAGTGACACGCCAAGCCTTGAGCAAATACGAACTCAATCAATCTTATCCCAATAGCCAAACCCTTATTGCTTTGTCCCGCGCATTGAATGTACCCGTCGATTTTTTCTTTTCGGAGCCGGAAGTACAGGTCGAACTTACTGGATTTGAATTTCGGAAACGAAAAAAACTGTCACCCGTTACCGAAGCCGCTATTCTGGAGCAAAGTGCGGAGATATTGAGTCGTTATCTTACTTTGGAGCAGCTCATCCGAGAAGAAAAGCCGATACGCCCATTTGATTACCCGCACCTTATTCAGCACATTGGAGATGCAGAACAAGCCGCTGAGCAATTGCGTATTCAGTGGGGCTTGGGACAAGATCCGATTCCAAATGTAGTGGCCATGTTGGAAGAAAGCGGGTACAAAGTGGTGGAATTAACGACTGATAAAGATTTCGACGGACTAAAAGCATTTGCCAAAGATATACGTGTAATTGTGGTCAATCGGGCGCACGACATTTGCCGTATTCGTTTTACCGCTCTGCACGAGTTGGCACACCATGTATTGATGTTCCCTGATGAGATGTCCGAGCAAGATCGAGAAAAATTGTGCCATACTTTTTCTGGTGCTGTACTTTTTCCGGCGACTCAGGCGCGGGAAATTATGAACGTGCAACGTTTTCATTTTTATCTGCCTGAACTCTCTTTGCTCAAACAATACTGGGGCATATCCATTGCTGCTATGTTTGCTCGCGCAAAAAACCTCGGCATCATCAATGATTATGTGTTTGCCAAACTCAATCAGGGATACCGCGCTCGAAAATACCACCTGAGTGAACCTGGTATTTTTTCGGGTGATGAAAAAGCATATCGCTTTAACCAATTGCTATACAAAGGATTAGCAGAAGAAATTATCACCATCAACCAAGGTGCTTTGCTGCGTAATGTTACAGTAGGCGAACTTAGAAACGACCTTGACCAATTGGCATGACGATCATCATCACAGACACCAATGTCTTCATTGACCTGATCCAATCAGGCATGCTCGAATATTTTTTTCAACTTAAATATGAGTTCTGCACAACCGACCTTGTGGTAGAGGAAGTGAAGGTGGGCAAACAAAAACAGCAACTTGAAAACTATCGTGAACAGGGTAAACTTCGGGTGTTGTCGTTAGATTCGACCGAAATTCGGGATGCGGTTCAGTTGCCTACTGAATATAGTCTGAAAGGTATCACGGATCGATCTGTGCTGCTCAAAGCCATTCAGTTACAAGGCATTGTATTAAGCGGCGACGGCAACCTGCGCAAAGAATGTCAGCGGCGCGGTTTAGAAGTTCGTGGTTCGATATGGGTAATTCGGGAAATTTGGCAAATCGGTTTGGCCGATAGCAATGTATTGATTCCTGTGTTAGATCAGTTACAAGAAAATACAAGACTCCCCAAACAAGCCTTGGATGACCTCAAAAATGAAATAAAGTCATCATAACCAAATAATCATTACGCCATTACAAAAATCAAGCGAACCCATTTTGCAAACTGTTTGAATTCCATAATGATCTATTTGATTTTTATTATCGGGATCGAATAATTTGGCTGATATTTGTTCCGCAAAATTTTGTCTTTTGTGCGTCAACATACTTCGACTCTGTAGGTTTTGTGCATCAAAATCACATAGCGTCCTATAAATCTTTGCACAAAACCTAACAACGCTCCGTATAAAATATCGTTTTATGGCTAAATTTAACTTGAAAATCAACGGCGAAACCCATCGTTTAGATGTTGATCCTACCACGCCCATGCTTTGGGTGCTGCGCGACCACCTCAACCTGCAAGGTACAAAATACGGTTGTGGCGTGGCTGCTTGTGGTGCCTGCACCGTCCACCTCAACGGATATGCTGTTCGTTCGTGCCAATTGCCCGTTTCCACCGTAAAAGACCAGGAAATTACAACGATTGAAGGCCTATCAGCCAACGGCGACCATCCCGTTCAGCAAGCATGGCTGGAGCACGATGTAGCGCAATGCGGCTATTGCCAAGCAGGACAAATTATGAACGCCGTGTCATTATTGAAACTCAATCCCAATCCCACTGATGAAGATATTGAATCCGCTATGAGTGGCAATATTTGCCGTTGCGCCACCTATTTACGTATCAAAGCAGCCATTAAAACAGCTGCCCCAAAATAACAATCTATATGAAAAACGACACAACAACACAGAGCCGCCGCACATTTTTAAAAGCCACAGCCCTTACAGGTGGCGGTATGATCCTTGGTATTCATTGGTTATCGGGGGCAACCACAACTCCTGCTGCATCTGGACTTGATTTGGTGAAAGACACCTATGTTTTTAACGGCCACATCAAAATTACCAGCGACAATATCATTCAAATCATGTCGCAAAACCCAGAATTTGGGCAAAATGTGAAAACTTCGCTGCCCATGATTGTCGCCGAAGAACTCGATGCCGACTGGAAAAATGTCATTGTTGAACAAGCGCCGTTTGATCTAAAACTATATACCCGCCAGTTTGCAGGAGGTAGCCAATCGGTGAAAACAACTTGGAAAGCCTTACGCACAGCAGGCGCAACCGCGCGTCAAATGCTTCGCGAAGCCACTGCCCAATTTTGGAATGTGCCATTGGAGGAAGTAACCACCAAAGCAGGTGTTTTATACCACAGTAAAAGCGAAAAATCGGTAACTTATGGCGAAATGGCCGCTAAAGCCGCCGAAATTCCAGTACCAAAAGATGTTAAACTAAAGGAAATAAAGGATTTCAATATTGTACGCAGCCCGCGTAAAAACGTTGAGGGTATCAATATTGTGACCGGAAAACCGCTGTTTGGCCTCGATTACCGCCAGAAAGATATGTTGATTGCGATGGTAGAACGCCCACCTGCATTTGGTTTAAAACTAAAATCCTACGATGCCAAAGCGGTGCTCAAAATGCCCGGCATAAAGAAAGTATTTACCATTCAGGTTTTTCCCGAAAAATACGAACGGCAAATATTCGATACCCGTACCTTTAATGAATTGGTCGTAGTAGTAGGAAAAACGACTTGGGAAGTGATGAATGCCCGTAAAAAATTAAAAGTAGAATGGCAACCCATCACAACAAGTATAGAATGTGTCCATACTTTTAGTTCTGAACGGGACGAAACCATACCTGCTGGCCTTGAAAGTACGGATAACCACTACCTGAAAATGGTAGAACGATCGGCTCAACCCGCCACCGAATTGCGCAAAGACGGCGACCCAGAAACGGCGTTCAAAAATGCGGCTCAAATCATCGAAAGGACTTATACTGCGCCTTTTTTAGCGCATAATATGATGGAACCTATCAACTGCTTTGCGCTCGTAACCGATACCGAGGCTTTTTTTGCAGCACCGCTACAAGCACCCGAATATGCCGAAAAAACCCTAGCCACTCGACTCGGTTTGCCGCTCGAAAAAATTGAAATCCAGATGACGCGTATGGGTGGTGGATTTGGCCGCCGCGCTTACGCCCACTACATGGTGGAAGCCGCGCTCATTTCGCAACAAGCCAAAGCGCCCATCAAACTCATCTACACCCGCGAAGACGATATGACTTATGGCATTTATCGCCCTTCTTATACTGCCACATACAGGGCCGCGCTGGATGCCGATAAAAACCTGATCGCGTTCCACGTAAAAGGTGGCGGTGTCCCGGAGCATCCTATTGCTGCCGACCGTTTCCCGGCCAGTGCCGTGGACCACTACCTCGCCGAAGGCTGGGAAATACCCTCCAATATTACCATTGGTGCTTTTCGCGCACCACGATCCAATTTCAACGCTGCTGCTGAACAATCTTTTCTCGATGAATTGGCCGCAGCAATGGGCAAAGATCCTATTGAATTTAGGCTCCAACTTTTGCAACGCGCCAAAGACAATCCGGTAGGCAAACACGATAATTATGATCCCGACCGATACGCTGGTGTACTAAAATTGGTGCGGGAAAAATCGGGATGGGGCAAACCCGAAAACGCTCAAAAAAGCCGTGGCGTGGCCGCTTATTTCTGCCATAATTCTTATGCCGCGCACGTCATTGATCTGACGATGAAAGATGGTGAACCCGTAGTAGAAAATGTGTATTCGGCGATTGATTGCGGTATTGTCATCAACCTCGACGCGGCTACGAATATGGTAGAAGGTGCTGTAATTGATGGTATTGGGAATGCGATGTACGGTGCTTTGACGCTTAAAGATGGCATTCCGCAGCAAAATAACTTCAATCAGTACCGAATGATTCGCCACCACGAGGCACCGAAAAAAGTGGATGTGCATTTTGTGCAAAATGATATTGACCCAACAGGTTTAGGCGAACCACCATTTCCGCCCGTTTTTGCGGCATTGGCGAATGCGCTTTACAAGGCTACTGGGAAGCGTTTTTATACACAACCGTTTTCGGCGGAGTTGGAGCGGCGGCAAGGGGATTAAGGAGCCAGCAATATTGGGATCACTGATCCCAATATCTCACACGGTGTTTAACAGCCGTTTCTAGTGGCTGGTACAGCCAGAAAGCAGGTCAATGAGATGGCTCCAACTTACCCGAAGCAGGATTGGGTGGATGCTAGGCAATTGTGGTGACGCGGTCGCCACAATCTTTTGTTCTGGTATGGCAAGCGTGTACTCCATCTAATAACACTGTAATATTTGCCAAACCCGATCAAATCTTCGGTTTTCAAAGTCTTGCTTTTTTATCCAAAAATATAACCTGCCCACATCACCCCAACACATATCGGGTGCTGGCTCACTGTCCAATTGAAAAAGCAACATCCAGTCCCCTTTTTCTGCCTCGACCAATTGTTTAATTTCCGGCTTCTGTAAATCAGCATAAGCATAGCCCCGGGGAGCAAGCACACATTCTTGTTCCATACTAGGGCCTTGCACAATGTTTGCATGCCCAAGCAGTTTGGAAAAATGCGTTGCCGAGTGGATGGAGGCATCTATAAACGGTTCGTGTTCTTCGGGTGACAGATGTATGTCAACAAAATTATATTCCCGATTGGGCAAACCAAATGCCGTTTGAAATGAGAGTTTACAAGCGTGGAATTTGCCTTCCATCAGCAATGGTGGAAAATCAAGTCTTTGCAGGTCTTGTGGTTTTTCTATAAAAATACACTTGAATGATTGCTCATTTCCCTTTTGGTCGCCCCACGAACTTTGGTCGCTTGAATAAAAAAAATACAACATACCACTCGAGGGAAAACCGTGTTCAACACCGTTTGAAGGCAACTCAGAAAGGTTAAATTGTGCCAAAAAAGAAAGTGGTATTTCATTTGGTTCAGAAGGCCATGGGATTGAACTCGGCAAATCTGGCCTGCCACCGATTTTAGAAATGCCGATTGGGATTTGTGATTCGTCCACCCTCGTCAGTTCGATTCTTATTTCTGGCTTTAAATATTTTTCAAAAATAGGCCATTTTTCGCCCAGTCCAACCTCCTGAAAAGCAGTTTGATAATCCGAAGGGGAAATGAGATTAAAACCCTTGTACTGATATGGCTCGGGTGGAGGTGGTTCTGGCACGCGCTCGTAAGGAACTTCTACACCTGTGCCGAAACTACGTACAACAAAGGCAAAAAACCAATCATCCACAAGCATGTCTGAGGTATATCGTACGATGTATCCTACAACATCAGGAGAAAAATGATTTTTTAGCAGAAGATTCCCAGCAGAGCGCGACACCAGCATGGCACCTTCATAATGTTTTTCCGCCAATTGGTGCAAATGCTCCAAAATTGCGGTTCCGCCCGCGTCGTGTAATTGTTGAAGATTTTGGTCATCAAATTCGAGACCAGCAGTTTTGAAAATATTTTCCAATGGAGGTATTGTTTGTAATGGAGCAAAAGTTGTTGCGTCAAAATTGTTCGATACCGCCCCGCTGCCTTTTGTGCAATTGGGTTGGGATGCGAATTAAGTGGATGTTTTGAAGGGTAAAGGTAAGGGAAAATAATTTATTTTTGAAACTTTTTGTGTTGTTTTTTATTTAAACTTAGGCAGGGTAGTTGTGCAAGTCATAGCAATGCGGTAAGCACAAACTTTATCTTGCGATACCCGATGCTATTTACAATACTTTTTTCCAAAGACCATTTGTTCAGCTCATTTGCAAAATGAAGTCCATTAAAATCATCACTTTTGATCCACAAACTGAAACTATCATACAATGGATAGAAAACTAAAAAAACAACAAAATGCTTTGTTGGAGATACTTAATGAGTTTATTGCCAACAAAATCAGCAATCCCGGGCTTGAAAAGCAACTGATCGCCGACAAAGAGCGCAACCGTTTTCAGGTCATCGTATTTGGTTGGGAAAATGATCAAAAATTGGTCAATTCCACCCTATTACACTTTGAAATCAAAAACGGTAAGATATAGGTGCAACAAAATTGGACAGAGATTGAGGTCGCCAAAGAACTTATGGCACGCGGTATTCCAAAACAGGAAATCGTATTGGGTTTCTTGCCCGCGTCTATGCGCGCCGATTCTGAGTATGCGGTGGCTTGAGGGGGGTATGCAGAATAGGGCAAAATTGAAGCAAATAAGTAGGTCAGCAACCTGCATATTGCTTATGCTACTGCAAATTCCGTATATTGCCGATGGTAATCAGGGTAATAAGCCAATACCATTTCTTTTTTGTTTACGCCTTTTTCCAAGAGTAGGTTAGCAAAACCATCTTGTGTATTGTCTTCCTGTATCCATACATGACCGCCCACAATGTCAGCATGAAAAATAACGGAATAAATCCTATCATTTTTATCCCAACCGATGGCCAGTAACTGATATCGATCGTGTTTTTCAT
Organism: Chitinophagales bacterium; assembly: GCA_013297575.1. Taxonomy (GTDB): domain Bacteria; phylum Bacteroidota; class Bacteroidia; order Chitinophagales; family Saprospiraceae; genus M3007. The sequence continues at coordinate 4,723 of JAAFHO010000085.1, read as the reverse complement.
CGCTCAACACAGAATACGCTACCTTAGGCACATTTGCGCCTTCAAGGTATTTAGCATATTCAGTCATGGCAGACAATATACTTTCGCGTAAGAATTCTATTTTTTCCATGCTACAATAGTTTTTAAATTTATATCATAAAGAATAAACTTCATGCCCAAATCTTCGACAACTTCCTGTGCCCATTCAAATTTGATAATTCTATGGTAAACAAACGCTGGAAGGGCAACAAAAAGTACCCGTTTGGGATCGTTTTTGCTCAGTATTTTGTTGTAAACATAATATTGCCCAACTGCAATCAGGAAATCATGCAATATAGAGATATGAACAAAACTCTTCACCTCCACAGCAATATGTTCCTCTGCTCTTTCAGCAATGATCACTTTTTCTGCACCTAAATCAGTTGAGAAACCGCCTTGTTTTCGGGTGTGCAGCGGATAAGGATCGTGTGTAATGATCCAAGATTCTTTTTCCAATGCTTCCTTTACTAAGGTATGAAAAATATCTCTTGCCATTTTTGGGGCAGGATGTGCTTTTGTGAAGTTAAAGATGTTTAGTCAAATATTAGGTTTGTTAAGCACGCATTTTGACAATGCAAATGTACGGAAAAAAACAATTGCAACATTATTTTTTATCCAATTCAAAATACTCGCTGCTTCTACTTTTTTGACGGCTTCGTCGAATTTTAGGTTCTTCGCTAAGGTGCGGGCATCTTTGATTAGGGCTTCGCAGCCTTGTGCTTTTGCGATGTATGGGGTTATGGCAAAGAGTAGTAATAATAGGTGGATGGTTTTATTCATTTTATTTTAGTTCAATTGTGTTCGGTCATGGTTATTTCGTTTTAATTATGGGGTAAAGATGAGCAATTTTTTATTTGTGAAGCATGTCTTTTTTGATTTTTAGTTAAATTCAATCTCGCACCACGGCATAGCATCTCGGAGGTTGGTAACCGTAGATTTCGGAAGGGGATTTGTGCTAGATTCAGTTGCCAAAACGATCTTTTTTAGGTTAGTCATTTTACGCAAAGACTCAATGGGCAGGGTTTGTAGTTGATTGCCAGCCAGTTCAAGTGATTGAAGGTTTTGGAGTTCACCGATTTGTGCGGGCAACGATTGTAGTTGATTATCAGAAAGATACAGCGATTGTAGTTTTGTGAGTTCACCAATTTGGGCTGGCAGATTTTCAAGCCGATTATCCGTAAGTTCAAGCGTTTGCAGGTTTTGAAGTGCGCCGATTTGCGTGGGTAAGGATTGTAATTGGTTGTTAGAAAGGTAGAGCGAATGCAGGTTTTCGAGTGTACCGATTTGCGTGGGTAGGGTTTGGAGTTGATTGATACCGAGGTACAGCGATTGCAGGGCTTTGAGTTTGCCAATTTGAGCCGGCAACGACTGCAATTGATTCGTACTAATGAAAAGCGATTCTAGGTTTTCCAGATCGCCGATTTGCGGAGGTAAGGATACCAGTTTATTGCTAAAAAGATCGATCGATTGTAGGTTTTTTAGTGTACCAATTGCTGCGGGTAGGGATTCCAGTTGATTGTTAGATAGGTCAAGTGTGTGCAGGGCTTTGAGTTCGCCGATTTGCGCGGGCAAGGTATGCAGTTGATTGCCCGAAAGTTCGAGCGAAGACAGGTTTTTGAGTTCGCCAATTTGTGGCGGCAGGTTTTGCAGTTGGTTATTAGCGATGTTAAGCGATATAAGGTTTTTGAGTGCACCGATTTGTGGGGGTAACGATTGGAGTTGATTCTGATAAATCCTAAGTGATTGCAAATTTTTGAGTGCACCAATTTGCGCGGGCAACGTTTGCAATTGATTATTACTTAGCACAATTGATTGTAGATTTTGGAGTTCGCCGATTTGCTCGGGCAAGGTTTGCAGTCGATTACCAAAAAGGTCAAGCGTTTGCAGGGCTTTCAAATCGCCTATTTGTGCTGGCAGATTTTCAAATCGATTTTTAGAAAGGTTAAGCGTTTGTAGTTTTTTGAGTCCACCGATTTTTAAAGGCAAGGTTTGCAATAGGTTGTAAGAAAGCACCAGCGATTGTAAATGGGTGAGATCGCCAATTTGCTCAGGTAGGTTGTCCAGTTGATTCCAAGTAAGGTCAAGCGATTGCAGGTTTTTCAGTTGACCAATTTGCGGAGGCAGGGCTTTTATTTGATTGTCGGAGAGGTCAAGCGTTTGCAGGTTTTCCATTTCGCCAATTTGCGGAGGCAAGGTTTGGATTTTATTGTATTTAAGCAGCAGTGATTGTAGGTTGTGCAGATCGCCGATTTGTGCTGGCAGATTTTGTAGTTTATTCTCTCTAAGGTCAAGCGTTTGCAGGTTTTTTAGTTCCCCAATTTGCGGCGGTAGGGTTTGAAATTTATTTCCATTAAGGTTAAAATCACGTAGGTTTTTGAGTTTGCTGATTTGTGCAGGAAGGGTTTGAAGGTCATTAAAACGGAGGTCAAGCATTTGCAAGTTCTCCAAATGACCGATTTGTGGCGGTAAGTTTTGAAGTTTGTTGTATTTAAGATCAAGCGTTTGTAAGTTTTTGAGATTACGAATTTGCATCGGCAGGCTATCCAGTTGATTGTCACCAAGCAGCAAAATCTTCAATTGGGTGGATTTTAGCACGGTATCGGGAATTTGTGTCAGATCGTTTTGCCTCAAATCAAGTGCCATAATATCAGGCGAAATTTGGCTAATTTCGGTTGCCAACGGGTATTCGTTCCCGAGCGTGTCGATAAAAAAATATTCCCCACCTTTTTCTACTTTAGCAAAGCCAACTTCATCAAAAGGCAGGGCTTCTTGATATTTGAACTCAATTTTTGTCGTCAGTATTTTATCAATAAAGCCATAACTCTCGTTTGTTTTATCATAAGCCAAGCCAAATCGGTCATTGTAAAAATAGATTTTATCCAGTACGGCGGTGGCTTTATCTTCGGCAACCTCGGCGGTTTCTTTTGCCTCTAGGGCATTTTGCTTTTCTGTTTCGGCTACTGTTTTTGCTTCCTTTGCCTCTGCTGTTTTTTGGATGGCTCGTTTTCGCTCGGCCTCTGCTTCGCGGTATTTTCGCGTAATATCAGCGGTGAAGGTCAGTGTTTTTTGGTTCACCTCATCGGCGCGCTGTGGGCAGTGTTCGCGGGCGGCGGCCAATTGGTTCAGGGCGCGTTCAAATTCACCTTTTTTCCAAAAGTCATCGGCGGCAAGCATAAGCCGTTCAAAGTGTGGGCAGTCCTGCGCGGGTAAATTTTGGACAAAAAGCATCAAAAATAAAGCAAAAAGGAGGGTATTGGGCTGCATATCTATTGATTTTGAGTATTTTCGGCTTGTTCAATATCGTTTTGGTTGATCTGGATAAGGCTATCCTTTTCCAACATGGACTGCTGCGTTTCGCGCATCAAAATGGAGTCGTTGGCGGTTTTATAGACGGCTTGCGCGCGCACGAGTTGGGCTTTTTCGCCATTGAGCCGCTGTTTTTTTTCGTAGAGTGCTTCGAGGAGTTTTTGGTTGGCGAGGATGCTTGAAGTATTGGCCTCTCTTGTTTTTATCCACGCAAAAATCGTTGCCAAACTCGCCAATACTGCCAACCCCAAAGCAAAAAAGGTCATCCGTTGTGCTTTCTTTTTTTGTGCTTCTGCCACTTGTTGTGCCGTCACCGCTTCGTTTTTTAGGCGTTCGGCTTCCTCGGCGCGCTGCCGTTCTTCCACCAATTTTGCTTCGGCCTCCTGTGCTCGAAGCAGTGCTTTTTCGGCTTCGATGCGTTCGGCTTCCATTTGTTCCGCTCCACGGCGTTCGTCGCGCCAGAAAAGAACGGGTTTGAGGAGGGTATCGTGGCTCAGTTCGTAGTTCCAGCCGCCAGTGGTATTCACTTCGCGGCGGAGCAGAAAGGTATCTTCGAGGGCTTTGAGCAGGTTGCGGTCGGCACCAGATTGTTGCATCAGCACATCAGCGTCCATGCTCAGGCGGCGGGCATCTCCTTCCGGGGAGGCAAAAACGAGGCCGTCTTCAATCAGTAATCGCGCGATCAGGCGTTGGTTTTTCGGAAGTTCATTGATTTTGTTTTGGTAATATTCGGAGAAAATATTGCTCAGATCGGCAGGCAAATCTTCGGGGCTGACATCCGGTGTGCCATCACCATTGCGGTCGGCAATTTCGCCACGAATCACCTGACTTTCTATGTTTTGGGCGAGTACTTGTAGCAAAAAAGCCTCTACGCCTACATCGCGGCCCTGTTTGTCGTGCGAAAACTCATCGAGGATACGAGAGAGTGCTTTTTCCGACCAATTAAATGCTTGAGAGGCAAAATCGCCAACTTTTCGGGCGGGTTCTACCAGTGCTTCCCGCGCCTGTGTGGTACTCAATGCGCGCAGTTCGATACGTTTGTGGAGGATAGCAGGGAGTTTATCTTTTAGTCTATCAAGGTCGCTCATGCGATCAGCACGGATGGAAAACACGGTTTTGACCTCCATTTTCTCGCGATAATAGGCTAATTCTTCGGGTGTATGGCTATAATCCGATGTTCCTTTGGCTTGCTGCGTTTCGTATTGTTTGACATACAACGGAATATCGGCATATAGTAATTCCGCAATTTGTCGTTTAAAATCCTGCTGTTGTTCTTCCGGGTAGGTGAAAAACTCCTCAAATTGGTCAAAAATAAACAAAACAGTCGTGTCTTTCCCAAGATTCAAAGATTTTAAATCCGACCAAATATTAAGCGGTAAATGAGGCAAATTCTTTGTCG
>JAAFHO010000849.1 GCA_013297575.1 Chitinophagales bacterium | reverse complement strand
TTACGGAAGCACCTGAGCCTTGGTTTTGGAAAAACGACAGTGGGAAACTGATGAGTGGTATCCGATTTGGCTTTAACGTTTCTAGGGTCTTTACAGTAAAAAAACCTAAGGGATTTGAAAACTAGGTTTGTTTAACGAAAAAGATACTTTGACAACGTAGGTGCAACCTATTCTTTGCGTACTTTTGTGGCATATGAATATTAGTGGTTTTACTTACGTCCGCAATGGTTTTACTTATGGCTATCCGTTCGTAGCGTCGATTCGCTCCTTGCTCCCTTTGGTGGATGAACTCATCGTGGTGGTTGGAGACTCCAATGACGGTACTCGCGAAGCCATCGAACAGATCGGAGATGCTCGGATCGAGATAGTGGATAGCATTTGGAACCTCGAAATGCGTCAAAACGGAAAGATTTTTGCGGAACAATCGAACATCGGTCTCCGTCGGATTCGGGGCAAATGGGGCATTCATCTACAAGTAGACGAGGTGCTGGACGAATCCGCTCCTGATCGGTTGCGCGTATATATGGAGCAGGCCGACAAGCGCGATGATATAGAGGGGCTGATCCTTCCTTTTTTGCACTTTTGGGGCGATTTTAAACATATTCGACACACTCGACGCACCCATGCGTATGAGATTCGGGCCTTTAAAAATAATGGTTTGGTGCGATCGTATAAAGACTCGCAAGGCTTTCGGCGGTATAATTCAGAAGCAGATTACATATCCGGGGCAATGGGTCATAAACTACGCGTACTGCAAACGGATGTACCCATTTTTCATTATTCATATTCCCGTCACCCCAGTTTGATGAAGAAAAAGGACAACTTTTTCAACCGATTCTGGCACAATGATGAGTGGATTGCAACGCATTCGAGTTCCTCCGATTTTGATTTTAATGAGGTAGATCGTCTTCAACGTTACGAAGGGCAACACCCAGCATTGATGCAAGATATAATTGCGCAACAAAATTGGACGTTCAATTATGATCCATCGCGCTCCAATATGAGACTAAAAGACCGTTTTTTGAATGCGTTTGAGCGTAAAACGGGCATTCGACCCTTTGCTTATAAAAATTATCGGGTGGTGCGTTGATATATCTACCGACACACCGTATAATACTTCAATAACTTACTTGCCCCATACGCCAAATTTTGTGCCATATTGCCCGAAGAACAATCCATCCATGTGCAAGTAGCGTAGGTAACAAACCAAAATGGTTACGCATCACTCCAAATCGATCTTTTAAGGATTGCTTATGGCGTTGTTTCGAGATGCCCCCCATCAAATAATCGGTAATAATCACTTTGGTGTTATTATTTTGTTTACTTTGTTTTAGTATTTTAATACACCAGTCATAATCGGCACAAAGGTTGTTTTCAATATATTCGGGTGTTATAGAGCGGCGAGGAATAAATGACTGATGCACGACCAGCATACCTTGTAAATACTGTCTCCAATGTAGGTGCTCTGGCATTTTTCGAGTACTTAATGTACTCATAAGACCTACTGGAATACGTGCGTCGTTGACCAACATCGTTTCTCCATAAAGCACACCTGTATCTATTGTTGCCTTTTCCATCACTCGTGCAATCGTATCTGGTGCGTGCAGCCAATCACCGCCATTCAGAAACTGTATAAAATCGCCGGTAGCCATACGAATGCCTTTATTCATTGCATCGTATAAGCCCTTATCTGGTTCTGAAATCCAGCGCAATTGAGGCATTTCTGCAGCATAAGATTCAATTAATTGAATCGTTCCATCCTTAGAGCCGCCGTCAATAATCAAATACTCAATATCAAGGTAAGTCTGTTTTTTAACACTTTCAACCGTGCCAGGAAGCATTGATGCACCGTTAAAAACAACAGTAATAATAGAAATCTTCATAAAATATGGTTAGAGTAAGACCAATTCATCAATGCCAAAAATATCTAATAATGCGCCAAATTGACCAAACTATGCCTACAAAAATAGCAACAATTAGCAAAAAAATAATTACCACCGACCAAACAGTACTCATTCGTTTTTTGTCCTCTTGATAATATTTTTTGAGTAAATTAACATTACGACGATTGGCTTTGAAACCAAAATCAAAAATATCGCCAAAGATAGGAACTGCCCCGACTAAAGCATCCAGCATTATATTTCCAAGCATTTGTAAAATAATGATAGGCCCTGCGCCTTTCTTGAACATAATGCCAAAAAGGACGAGGGAGATACCTAGACCTGCTATATCGCCTAAGCCCGGAATAATACCGATCAATGCATCCAATCCGAAACGATAATTAGTAAAAGGCACCCTAAATTGATTGTCCATCAAGGTAGCAATGCCTTCTAGCCACCGAAGTTCGGCAGGTGTATTTTGCTGTTTTTCCTCCATTTATTGTACTCTAACTTGTTGACCAATTTGAATTGCATCAGAGGTCATACCATTCAATGCTTTTAGTTTAGCAACAGTAATATTATATTTCCTCGAAAGACTAAATAGGGTATCTCCTTTTACCACAACATGGTATCCGGGCTGCGCTACAACAGGTGGCGGCGGGGGCGGGGTAACAA
>JAAFHO010000847.1 GCA_013297575.1 Chitinophagales bacterium | reverse complement strand
ACCCCATTGGTTACACCGATGCAGAAGGGCGTGTGCGCATTGAGCAATTACCCTCCAGCACTCCGGGTACTATTGGCCAAGCGGGTGAGGGGCAACGCTCAGTGGGCAGTTCGCTAAAATTATTTTTCCAAAAATTGGTTTGGAGCAAAATAACAGGTCGGCAGAACTATAACCGCTTGTCGTTGCTGCATGCAATTGACCAAAAAACAACTTATACGGGCGGAAAAAGCAAACTGGAAAATGCCGCATTAGCAGAAATAAAAGCCGCTGTCCAAAAAGGCAACACCTTATTAATGATCCACGGGATTATTGGTGACCAAGAAGGTGCTGCTCCGTTTATTTATAGCCATCCAGCGATTCCGGCGCATTATAGTGCGGTTTTGACTTTTGAGTACGAAAATTTAGATACTAAAATACAAGAAACTGCCGCAAAACTGCTGTCATTGTTAAAAAAATGCGATGTTCCTAATGGAAGTATAACCATTATAGCGCATTCGATGGGTGGATTGGTATCGCGTTATATGATTGAAAAACTGGATGGAGCACCTTTAGTCAAACAATTGATCCAGATGGGTACGCCAAATGGCGGCTCTGAAATTGCTGATTTCCGCAAAAAACTGTTTGGGTGGATTACTTTGGGCATCAATGGGATTACTAAACTAAAACCTTATTTGTCCTTCTGCTCTATGTTGTGGAAAGGTTTGGATAATAGTATATTCCGTACCTTGGATCAAATGCAACCCGGTTCCGATTTTTTAAAAGAACTCAATAGCGGAGACGGGAGTAAGCGCAAAGTACCCTATACCTTAATTGCAGGTAATACTTCCATTATTGAATCATCGGCGGGAGACGACGAAACGGTATATAAACAAGTGGTTACGGGGCTTAAAGAGCGCGGAAAGTATATTTTGGCCGATTTTGCGTTATTTGGGAATGAGATCAATGATATGGCCGTTCGTGTCGATAGTATGAAGGAAGTCCCCGGTGGTTTTGTGGAAATAAAAGAGATTGCGTGTGACCACCTTAGTTATTATGAGCATCAGGTAGTACCCCCTGTTTTGGTTCCAATGCCATAATACACATTTCACGTTCTGTTTTTGTCTGTTCGCCCCTTCACGTTTGACCACGAGGAGGGGCGAACTTACTTTTGTACCATCAAACGAAAGCAAGTCATTGAAACGTACTGATCCAACTAGAAAACGAATTTCAAAAAACCGATTACACCACCAAGAACCTGAGAACTAACCTCATTAAGCCATGAAAACGTTTGAACGCCAAATGACTGTTTTGAGTACTCATCACGAAAAAGCCAAGATGATTACTCCCCAAAAAAGGAAGCACATTAAAGAACCAAAGCACGCGAAATCCACCAACTAAAATGAAGGACAGACCTCAAAAAATCTTGAAAACGCCCCAATTTACACTTGAATACCTCAAAAAAGCCATGAAAATTAAACTAAGTTATTAAGAGGAGACAGGCCTCAAAAAATCTTGAAAACGCCCCAATTGACACTTGAAATACCTCAAAAAGCCATGAAAATTAAACTAAGTTATTAAGAGGAGAATGGCCTCAAAAAATCTTGAAAACGCCCCAATTTACACTTGAAAGACCTCAAAAAAGCCATGAAAATTAAACTAAGTTGTTATGTCATATCTCCTAGCCAAAGACCTTTTTTAGTTTCGGCTAAACTCCATGATTTGATTCAAAGACCACAGTAAATTAGTGTAACAAACCTCCGAATTATGCCTGACCGGACAGCAGCTACTGATAAATATCAGTGGCTGCTGGTGTTTTTACGAGATTTTCTATTAGTTTTCCTACATTTGCGGCTGTTTTGGAACTTGAAAAGAATAACCTACTGCTTTAGTCAGATTATTTTCTAGTTCCTTCGTTACTTATCTTGAACTATGAAACAACGTGTCATATCCGCTGTATTTTTTGTAATAGCCATGCTTGGTGGTATTTTTGGGGGATATTTCCCTTTTTTGGTTTTGTTCGGGGTAATAACCGCAGGATCGGCTTGGGAACTGATGAAATTGGTTTTTGGCCTACATAACGACCATTTATTTGCTAGGAAGATGATCGGAACGGTATTGGCAACGGTGCCATTTGTCCTTACTGGATTACATTTTTTGTACCCTAATTTTTCTTTATTGGCAGATCATACCCAACCGTGGTTATTTACGGTTATTCTGTTTTTTCCATTTTATATACTCTGGATGATGGAGTTATTATTAGCATCGGAGAAGCCATTTACGAATATGGGGCATTTTTTACTTGGTTTGGTGTATGTGGGAATACCGCTGGCATTGCTCATTGATATTGCTATGGTGGACGACCAATACACGCCTTTGCGTGTTTTTGGAATTTTGGGTTTGAATTGGATCAATGATACATTTGCGTATTTTACAGGTTCATTAATCGGTAAAACGCCATTTTTTCCTCGTATTTCTCCTAAAAAGACTTGGGAAGGCACATTAGGGGGAGTAGGGGGCACGGTCATTATTGCTTGGGGAATTTCGTATTTTTTACACGTTTATACGCCTAGTGAGTGGGTG
>JAAFHO010000856.1 GCA_013297575.1 Chitinophagales bacterium | reverse complement strand
ACGCATAAATTTAGGCGCAATACGCGGCATTTTTTCCACTATTACCTGAATATCGCAACCACAATCCTTATTCGTTAATAAAGCCGCAACCATGCCTTGGGAATGGGACAAGGAGCAAAATTGTGCGGTTTTGCCTACAAAAAACGGTTTAGAATACGTGTTTTTAGCCAAAGGCATGCGTATTTGTTCCCCTGTCAATTGGTGCAACAACCAACGGCTCGCCAGCCATTCTTTCGTTCTTAGCGGGTTACGATGCTGCTGTAATTCTGATAGTTCATCAGCAGAAAGCGGGAGGCCGTCCCGAAAGAACGCCTCCCCCTCACTGATATGCCAAGCAGCAAACCGCAAGTTTTCATCAATATTTCGCGAAAACAATAACATTAGGAATGAGAATTAAATAAAGGTACAGATTTGGGGAGACGATTTTGTCACTATTAAGGCATGAAGAGGGCGTTTAGTGGTGCTAAACAACCGATGAATAACGAAAAGAGGGGCAAAATAAGGCCGCCAAATTTGTTCCTTTATTCAATTCTCATTCCTTAGATGCTAGGTCCTGCTCCAATTATTTCAGGCGCAGTTCCGATTTCAAACTTTTTAAAATTATCAATAAATTCCTTTGCCAAACCTTTTGCTTGAGCATCGTAGGCGTTTTTGTCGGCCCAAGTGTTGCGTGGATTGAGCAGATTTTCAGGCACATTGGGGCAAATAGTTGGCATTTCTACGCCAAAAATGGGATGTTTTATAAAATCAATTTTATCCAATTCACCATTGAGCGCAGCAGTTATCATGGCACGGGTGTAGGATAATTTCATTCTTGAACCCACGCCATAAGCACCACCACTCCAGCCAGTATTGATTAACCAAACTGTTGCTTTGCTTTTACGCAGTTTTTTACCCAATAATTCAGCATAAACGGAGGGGTGCAAAGGCAAAAATGGTGCGCCAAAACAGGCAGAAAACGTTGTTTTGGGTTCTTTTATACCCATTTCTGTACCAGCTACTTTAGCCGTATAGCCACTCATAAAGTGGTACATGGCTTGTTCTGCATTCAACCTTGAAATAGGGGGCAATACGCCATAAGCATCGCAGGTGAGGAAAAAAATGTGCTTGGGAGCACCTTGTGCATTACTGGGCGAAACAATATTCTCGATATGACTAATGGGGTACGATACCCTTGTGTTTTCGGTAATACTGCGGTCGGAAAAATCCACATGACGGCCGCCTGCTTCAAAGACGACATTTTCCAGTAATGCCCTATGTCGAATAGCCCTATAAATATCTGGCTCTTTCTCCAAAGTGAGATCAATGGCCTTTGCGTAACAGCCTCCTTCGAAATTAAACACTTCTGAATCTGTCCAGCCGTGTTCATCATCACCAATTAATCGACGATTAGGATCGGCAGACAAAGTGGTCTTCCCTGTACCTGACAAGCCAAAAAACAAGGAAATATCGTCTTTTGCTCCCACATTTGCGGAGCAGTGCATGGGCAAGGCCTCTTTAGCACGTACAGGCAACACAAAATTAATGACAGAGAAAATGCCTTTTTTAATTTCGCCAGTGTATCCCGTTCCTCCAATCAATAACCTCTTCTTTTTAAAATTGATAATTGCAAAATTACCTTGGCGAGTGCCGTCTTCTGCTGGATTGGCCTTCAAACCCGGAACACATAATACCGTCCAATGCGGATCAAAGCCCTCTAACTCCTCAGTAGAAGGTTGGATAAACATATTAGATACGAATTGACTGCTCCAAGGATATTCAGTAACAATACGAATCCGCATGTGAAACAATTCTTCTTGTGATGCGCATGCTTTTACATCGCGCACGTACAATTCTTTTTTGCGCAAATAGGTACATGCTTTGCGCCACAATTGGTCAAATTTCTTGGCCTCGAAAGGGATATTTACCTTACCCCAATGTACTTTTTTCTCCGAAATACTGTCTTTGACGATAAAACGATCCTCCGGCGACCGCCCTGTAAAATCACCTGTATGGATGACCAAGGCACCTGTATCCGCAAGTTGCCCCATGTTTTTCTGGATGCTGTGCTCGATCAATGCTTCGGGCGACAAATTCCAATACGCTGTTTTGTACCCTTTGATGCCCAAATCGGCAAGTGCATCGGGGCTAGTTTGTACTAATTTTGTAGTTGACATAAAATGTGGTGGTGGTGGTGTGGTTTGGTTAGTTTGGTAAATCAAGAATTAGTTGGTTAGAAAAACGAGCAGATAAAATACCATTTTTACCGAACATTATTTCTAAACATAGCATCTTCTTTTCAAATACCAGAAAATAGTAGGAGATTACGGCGCAAAGATAGTTCAAAACTGAACTTTTTAGCCTATGTTAACAAGGAAAAGGTAGTTTTTGATCGTTTTCTTACTCAATATCTTATACATGAAAAATTTTTATAACTATTTTGGATACCTAGATCAAAAAATATAGCACGGAGACTTTGATAAATAAAAAATCCCGAATCCTAGCCTATGGGCTAAAATTCGGGATTTTTCTGTTTATTTTGTT
>JAAFHO010000845.1 GCA_013297575.1 Chitinophagales bacterium | reverse complement strand
ACCGCGCGATAAAATTGTACTGGAATTGGCGCACAGCGATATTGAAATTTCGTTTTTGGACAATGACCTGATCTTTATGCAACAGGCGCAGCCCGAGTTTAGGGAGTATTTTACCCACGAGGAAATAGCGCAGGAATTGGGCTTTTCGCTGGATGATTTGAACCTCGATTTGCCTGTTCAAGAAATAACAACAGGATTGCCGTATATCCTTATTCCGTTGAAAAACCTGCGTGCAATGGAGGAAATTCGCTTGAATTACGCTGTTTTACAGGCATTTTTGGAAAAAAGAAAAAAATACAGGGGCAATAGCGCAACCGGACATTCTACCTCTTTTTTCTTTTTTACAAAGGAAACTTATGAATCCTCGAATGGCTATAATGCCAGAATGCAATTGCTCGAAAACGGCAAACTCTCCGAGGATGCAGCCACCGGTAGTGCCAATGGATGCTTTTTGGCTTACCTGCTCCAGCACGTGCAACCAATCGTCCAAACCACTGTGGAACAAGGGTTTCAGATACAGCGAAAATCTTATCTGTACCTAGATGGCAGTGTGGAAAATGATTGGTACAAATTGGGCGTAGGCGGAAGAACGCAAATGGTGGCGGACGGTTTTTGGCAAGTGTAATGGTATTATTTAAAATGCCCTAAAAACTGATCTTTGTATCCCGCAGAGATTTCCACTTCGGCGCCATCGGTCAAAGTGACATATCCGCCACTGCCTTTATGGTAGGTTTTTACAAAATCCAAATTGATGATATGGGTTTTGTGTACGCGTAGGAAAGGCGCAGGCAGGAGATCGGTAAAATGCTTTAAAAAGCGACAAACCATTTTTTTTGAGCCATCCGCGAGGTGAACATCGGTGAAGTTGCCATTGCCTTTTAATCGGATAATATTTTCGATGCGCACCACCTCAAAACCTTCTAAAGTGGGTAATATCAATTGCTGCTTTTGTGGCTTTTGCTCTTTAAAATTCTCAACAATAATCTTGTTTTTATCAAAAAATGCCTTGGATTCAATGTATTCATGCACTTTATTGACCGCCAATACCAATTCTTCAATACTGATGGGTTTGAGCAAATAATACGCCGCGCTTTGGTTCAGTGCTCGAAGCGCGTACTCCGAAAAAGCCGTAACAAAAATGGTTTCGAAGTAGAGATCTTTACAAGCCTCCAGCACATCAAAAGCATTACCAAAGGGCATTTCCACATCTAAAAAGACCAATTGCGGGCGTAGTTGCTCGATCATCGGTACGGCCTCTTTGATATTTTGGGCTTCCCCAATGAGTTGCACCAGCGGACAATACTTGGCCAAGTAATTCCGTAATACATCGCGTGCGGCACTTTCGTCTTCTACTATTATTGTTCTGATTTGCACTTTATTGTGGTTGTTTAGATTGTACTAAGTGTATATTTTGACTACCGTCCCCGTTTCCGGCATCGTTTTTTCTGTGAGTGTAAAGGAAATATTTTTGCGGTAAATTTGGTTCAACAGCGATATCCGTTCCGTTGTATTTGCCAGCCCTCTTGATTCGTATGCTCGTTGGTTGATCGTCTTGAGTGCTTTGCTTTGGGTTATGCCAACACCGTTATCGTCAATACGAACGACTATATTTTTGCCCTCTTTATCAATACGAATGAGCAAATTTCCTTTTTTATCTCTGTACCGCAGACCATGCCAAATTGCATTTTCAAGGTGCGGTTGAATCACCATATTGGGCACTTTTTCAATGTCAGGATCTATGTTTTCTGCAATATCTATTTGATAATCAAATTTATCTTGAAAACGGAGGTGCTCGAGTGCCAAATATTTTTTTAGCATTTCCAATTCAGTACTCAATGGAATAAAATCCTTGTTGGAGTTTTCCATGATATTGCGCATTAAATTGGAATACGCACTGAGGTATTTATTTGCGGCAAGTTCATTGTTTTGCGCAATAAATTGGTTCACACTATTGAGGCTATTGAATACAAAATGCGGGTTCATCTCACGGCGCAAAGATTGTAGGGCAATTTTTTTGTTCTTAATACGAATCGCGTACCAAGACCGAGCAATCAACAAAAACAAGCCCAATAACAAAGCGGAAGCACCTAAAAGCATTAAATTATTGCGATTTTGCCGCAAAATCAACTGGTCTTTTAGTGTTTTCTCTAATTCTAATTGTGCAATTTTCTCTTCGGTATCGGCCAATATTTTAAAATCGACGAGTGATGCATCAGCGATCAGTAAACTATCCAATTTGGCCGAAAACTGTCGGTACAAGTCGAGGCTTTTTTGTAAATTACCTTGTTTTTGATAAATAGCAGTGATTTTTTGAAGGCTATTTCTGGCATCTATCGTCCTGTTTTCCTGTAAAGCCAATGTATAACTTTTTAATAAGAGTTGTAGTGCTTCGTCGTCTTGACTGGTTTGGGTATAAATATCGGCCAGTTTTTGGAATTGTGAAATTTGAGTTGGCGTATTTTGCTGTACATCTTCGCGTTGAAGCAATTGTTTTTGGACATCAATGGCGGCATCAAAATTGCCATTAGCGGTATAGGCACCCGTAATTTGGTTGGTGTATTGAA
>JAAFHO010000844.1 GCA_013297575.1 Chitinophagales bacterium | reverse complement strand
CTATTCTACCCCAACGCCCATCCAAGAACAGGCCATTCCAGATGTATTAAAAGGTCGCGACTTACTCGGTTGCGCACAGACGGGTACCGGCAAAACTGCCGCTTTTGCATTACCTATTATACAGTTGCACCACCAAGCACCACCAAGCAAAAGCCCCGTACGTATCAAAACGTTGATCTTGACACCCACCCGCGAATTGGCCATCCAAATTGGCGAAAGTTTTCAGGTATATGGTGTAAATACTAAAATTCGCCAAACGGTTATTTTTGGTGGCGTAGGACAACACCCGCAAACAGAAGCACTCCGCCGCGGCGTAGAAGTATTGATTGCTACCCCAGGTCGTTTGCTCGATTTGATGCAGCAAGGATTTGTGCACCTCAACGATCTCGAAGTATTTGTACTCGACGAAGCCGACCGGATGCTCGATATGGGCTTTATCCACGATGTGCGTAAGGTGATTGCCAAATTACCTTCCAAACGCCAAACTTTGTTTTTCTCGGCTACTATGCCACCAGAAATCCAGAAATTGGCCGATACCATCTTGCACAATCCTGTTCAAGTGGCTGTAACCCCCGTTTCTTCTACCGCTGAAAAAGTAGCACAAACGCTTTATTTTGTAGAGAAAAGGGAGAAAAAAGACCTGTTGAACCATCTTTTGGCCAACGAAGAGATCAAATCAGCCTTGGTGTTCTCGCGTACCAAACACGGTGCCAATAAAATTGCGAAAGAACTCAATTCTGTTCGTATTGGCGCAGAAGCGATCCACGGTAACAAATCACAAACTGCCCGCCAATCGGCTTTAAGCAATTTTAAATCAGGCAAAACACGTGTATTAGTTGCGACCGATATTGCGGCACGCGGTATTGACATCGACGATTTGGCGTATGTGTTTAACTACGATTTGCCCAATATCCCCGAAACGTATGTACACCGTATTGGTCGTACAGGTCGTGCAGGTGCCAGCGGCCAAGCCATTTCTTTCTGCGATATGGAAGAGCGCGCTTTTCTCCGCGATATTGAAAAATTGATTGGTAAAAAAGTACCAGTAGCCACTATTGAGCCAGGCGTGATTAAAGTACGCACGGCCAGCGAAGTGAACGAAGACGAAAGTGACGAGCCAAGGGCGGGGCATCAACCACGTCAGCAGCAACGTCAGCAACAACAACGCCAGCAGCAGCAACAACAACCACAAGAACAACCCAAGAAGCCCAAACAGGACACCCAACGCCCTAATAATGGTTTCCAGCAGCACAACCCGCGCCAACAGGCACAGCAAAATGGCCAGCGCCAGCAGGGCAACCAGCAGGAACGCCTCAACAACGAGCGCAAGCAGGCCAACGCCCAACCGCGCCAACAGCAGACACAGCAAAACAACCAGCGTCAGCAAGGCAATCCTACACAGGAGCGCGTAGCCAACGATCGCCAGCAAAACAACAACCAACGTCAGCAGGGTAATCCTCCACAGGAGCGCGTAGCCAATGATCGCCAGCAAAGCAACCAACGGCCACAACGCCAGCAACAAACGGGGCAACGCACGCAAGTAGCGCATTTACAAGAGATACTGAGCAACAGCCGTCAACGTACCAACAACGACGACCGTGCGCAGTACAACGATCAATTGCGCCAACCGCAACAGCCCACGCAACGCGAGCAAGGTACGCAATTCAATGCACGTACCGATCGCCAGCAACGCCCTAATAACGACCGCCAGCAGGGCAACAACCAGCCCCGCCAGCAACAGCCGCAAAGTAACCAACGTCCACAAGGGAATAATAACCAGCAGCAGCAGCAACGCAAAGACAATGGTTTCCAGCAAAACAAACCGCAGGGAAAATCATTTGAGCAGCAGCCATCCAACAAAAAGGCATCCAATACAGATACCAAAAAATTGGATTGGGATGATTTGGACGATTTAATGAGCTGGTAGTATTGGATGTTGATACGTAAAAAATATCAATACATAAGTGGTTTAATTAATAAAAAAAATGTCGGAATGGCTCAACGCACATTTCGACATTTTTTTATGCTCGAAAAACCCCCAAAACCTAAAAACCAATCCAAAATCGCCCCAAACCACCACACCAAGCCCTGTAAGGGCGCAATATCCACCGTAGGGCACAGCCCTACGCGCGCCCACAAGGGAACAACAACCAGCAGCAGCAGCAACGCAAAGACAATGGTTTCCAGCAAAACAAACCGCAGGGAAAATCATTTGAGCAGCAGCCATCCAACAAAAAGGCATCTAATACAGATACCAAAAAATTGGATTGGGATGATTTGGACGATTTAATGAGCTGGTAGTATTGGATATTGATACGTAAAAAACATTAATAAAAAAAAGGATAAATAAATAAAAAAATGTCGGAATGGCTCAACGCACATTTCGACATTTTTTTATGTCCTCAAAAAACCTAAAAACCAATCCAAAATCGCCCCAAACCACCACACCAAGCCCTGTAAGGGCGCAATATCCACCGTAGGGCACAGCCCTACGTTTTCATTAATTTCAAACCCTCATCATATCCTCTTTAAAAACAGTATCCAGCATTTCCAACAAGAAATCAGCATCTT
>JAAFHO010000843.1 GCA_013297575.1 Chitinophagales bacterium | reverse complement strand
TAACTAATCCCTACTCACAACAAGTCGTTTTGTCACCACTCCACTATCGGAGCGCAACATAACAAAGTAGATACCTGCCGTAAATTCTGACACTGAAATCTGCTCTACCACTGAGGTATTGGTCAATATTTGCTGCCAAACCGATTTGCCTTGTGCATCCATCACGATCAATTCGCCGCCAGTAGCACCCAAGCCTTCCAGCGCAACCGCTACTGAAGTAATCGCAGGATTTGGAGACAAACGCATGGTGATTTCGCTATTTGCCCCTTGAATATCGTCGTTGATCGCTCTGTCGTTGATTACGCTTCCATATCCTGATCCGCAGGTTACCGTTACTGTGAACGCGCAAGTGGCCGATTGTCCACTATTGTCTGTGGCCACCCAAACATTATTGGTAACACCTTGTGGGTACATAGAACCACTGGCTAAACCGCTCATTAAATACATGGATTGTACTTCACAATTGTCGGTAGCCGTTGGGTTGGAGTAGAATGCAGTGGCGCTGCATTGTCCTGGAGCAGCAGTTACAGCAACATTGGTTGGACAAGTGATGGTTGGCAATACATTATCGGCAACTGTTACGGAGAAACTACACGTTTTTGAGTTACCAGCACCGTCTAAGGCCCTCCAAGTCACGTTGCTTGTGCCTTTAGGGAAACTAGAGCCACTGGGCAAACCGTTTGTTCTGATTACCGTTGGAGCAGGCATACAGTTATCGGTAGCCGTTACTACATAATTGAAGTTTGCAGAGGCGCAACTATTACCTGTTGTAGTGAGTGTTTGGTTGGCAGGGCAAGTAATGGAAGGTAGTTGCGTGTCATTTATCGTCACTTTAAAAGTACAAGTTTTTGTGGTGTTGGAAACATCTGTGGCTTTCCATTGTACGGTGGTGACACCTTTTTGGAATGTGGAAATGCTATTGGCACCGCTCGCAGTAGGTGTAGTACCACCGCTTACCCAAGTAACAACGGGGCTACTTCCACCACCACAGTTATCCACAGATGTAGGTGTAACATAAGTGACAACGGCACTGCATTGGTCGAGATCTGTACTTTTGATTTGGTTGGCAGGGCAAGTGATATTGAAGCTACCAGCACCGCCATTAACCGTTACGGTGAAGGTACAACGATGGGTAAGACCTGCGCCATCGGTGGCTTGCCAAGTGACGGAGTTAACGCCTTTTGGAAATTGTGCACCGCTTGCCAAACTGGGTGGAACAATGGCTACAGTTGGGGCAGCGCAATTGTCTGTGGCAGTTGGGGTAGTGTAAGTAACCGTTGCGTAACACTGATTTGGGTCGGTGTTTCTTACGATATTAGCCGGACAGGTGATGGTAGGCGGGATATTATCATTGGTTGTAATGAAAATTGGCACCCTGCGTGTACAGCCGCCTGCGTAACTTTGGATGGAGATAAAAAGTGGTGCAGACAAACTGGTCAAAGTAAATATATTAGTAGCTTGGTTGTATGTACCTCCTGGTAGGGTCATTGCGGCATCTTTGTACCAAGTGGTGTTTACTACATAATCATTGTCAACGCCCAATTGCAACGCATTAGTGATGGTACCTCCGCAGTTACTGCTGATGGGAAGCACTATTATATCGTAATTTGTTACATTTGGGATAGGATTGCCATAAGGATATACGATGATGCCGTTATTGCCAAAACTACCCGTGTTCATGTGCTGGTTGGGCGTAATCACGCTGAGCAGGCCATTTTGATAAAAAGTACCTTCGTTGTTGACTGCTGCAAATACCGATAGAATAGCACATGTACTGTTAACGAAGGTGGCAGTAGCATTGTTAGTCACACTGTATTGCCCACCGACAGTAGCAGCCCCAATAGTGATTTTTGCCGTGTTGGAGCAGGAACCTGTAAAATTGATAAAACCGGAAATACTGAAACGATCAATCTTAATGTCACCGTTTGTATTATTAAAAAAAGCAGCTCTATTGAAAATACCCGCGAACCCAACGGTAGCGATGGAGCCAATGGTTATTTTATCAAGATTTATGAAGTCGCCCGACCAAAGATAAATACCGTAACCAAGAGAGCGATCTATCTGAATATCCCCTCCTAATTTATTGGTAAAAAGCGCTTTATTTTCAATTCCTAAGGAGCCAACGCTAGCTATGGATCCTATGGTAATTTTTGCAGCATTGCCGAAGTTACCCATTTCATTAAATAAACCAGATTTAATGGAGCGGTCAATTTGTATTTCCCCCCCAGTTTTATTTTCAAATGTGGCTTTGTTTTGAATACCATAATCACCTACGCTTGCTACGGATCCTATGGTGATTTTTGCCGTGTTGGAGCAAGATGAGCCTGTAAAATTAACAAAACCTGCATTACTGAAACGATCAATCTTGATGTCACCGTTATAATTATTGAAAAAATCACCTTCATTATAAATACCGGCTATTCCTCCTGCAGCATTACCACCAATGCTGATTTTATCATAATTTATGAAGTTGCCTGAATAATGTTGAATACAATATTCAACAACGCGATCTATCTGAATATCTCCGCCGAGATTATTGGTGAACGGCGCATTATTGCCAATGCCTACATTA
>JAAFHO010000846.1 GCA_013297575.1 Chitinophagales bacterium | reverse complement strand
TTCTTCCAAGCATAATTAGCACCAGCCAATATCAATCCCGAGCGATTCATTTGATTATCAGCATCTTGTAGCGTAGTATCGGCCAAGAAAAAACCATGTGTAGCGATATGGATAATACGCGGTGACTCTTCTTGTTGGCCTAATAATTTAAACGCTTTCTCCGATGCTGCGACACCTTCATACATATTTACTTTATAACTGGACTTGGTCAATTTGTCATGGATCACATCTATTTCCGTTTTAGTGCCGTACAGCACCTCCCAATTGGATGTCTTGCCGATCTGTCGCTGTTTAGGTTGCTTAGTGGATATGATAGGTAATGGTTTTTTTGTATTGGAATTTCGGATATCGACACTGTCCATATCGTAGTCAATATTACCAAAAAGAACGGCCCGTTTACCCTGTGTCACATTGCTAGGATCGTAATAATCCACTTCAATATTACCAAAAAAACGAGCAGTTAGATCCTTGCTCACGGGTGCTTTATTAAAAAAACAAGGCAGTTTAATTTCTGGTAAAGCGGCCTTACCTTCCAGTGAATAAGTATTGATAAGACTTCGGGTACTATTGATCCGAATAAACTCGTATTGGTTGTGTAGGGGAGTGGTCTGCGCTGACTTGCTGATCGCGGCAATATTCAGCCTATGAAGATCACCCGAAGGTGCATAATAGATCTTTTTTGTATTTTTCAGTAGTGGTTCTAGCGGTTTCCATACGAGATCGAATAGGGTAGGGGTATCATTATCGGCTGTGGGATAGTACAAATTTTGTTGATAAAACTCTTCGTCCAAGCCATTTTTTTGGAGCAGTTCACTGAGATCAGTTTGTGTGCATAAAGCCACATACCGTGGTGTTTTATAATCTTTTTTGAGTACCAAAGCACCATAACGCTTGGTATTGGTGCCTTGGTCAAGAAAAGACACAAATTCTATTGCCACCTCGTTGTCGCTCAATCCGGCCCGTACCTGTTGCCATTGTAACGGACTTTGTTCCTTCTTTTTGGCATAACGATACAATTGGCCCGCGAGTTTTGAATTGCCTTTTTGCAGTCGTATTTTCAAATAGCAGGTTAAACACCGCAACGATGGATCATTTTCATACACCTGTCGGGCAAATGGAACAGACAAGGCTAAAAAATAATTAAATCCACTATTTACCCGATTTTGAATGGTGTTTTCCATCTCGACGGCTCTTTTTTCGAGTTCCGATACATCTTTGCGCAATGCCATTGGGCGTTCGTACTCGCGGCCAATACAAGTCAACAAAGAATCTTTTGTTTTAAAAAGTTGGAGGGTTTCTGCATCGGCATGCCTTAGTTTTTGCCGGAGCATTATTTCCTTATCAATAGCGTTATTTTGGAAGCGCAGTATTTGATCGTATAATTTGCCCAAAAGACTATCTCCGGATCCATTTTGGATACTGGTGAGCATTGTATTGTACGCCGTTTGGAATTGTTGTTTTTCTTTTAGTGGATCCGAGGGTTGCGCAGATGCAAGTTGAAGCACTAGTAGATGGCATAGGAACGCAAGGACAACAGATTTGAAAGTACCGCATTTGGGTAAAGCAATAAACATAAGATAATATAGGTAATTTGAAGGGCAAAGTTACGATCATTATTTGATATCCGAGCCTTGGGATAAAGAGCGTTTGGTGTATTTAGGTCTCTCTGGATGTGATGGGCGAGGTTGTTGGCTGGATTTTGGGGTTTGGTGGGAAATGACGCTTATTGTGTACTGGTACTTATGATTTCGTAAATTACTCGGTTTTTCATTGAAACGATCACAACCACCTTTTTCCATCTCAAAAAAAACCGTTACCTTTGCACCCGATGGTAAAAATAGGCAACGTAGAATTGGGTGAATTCCCGCTTTTGCTCGCTCCAATGGAGGATGTGAGTGACCCACCGTTTCGCAAATTGTGCAAACAGCAGGGCGCAGATATGGTATATACCGAGTTTATTAGCGCAGATGGCCTGGTGCACGATGCGGTGAAGTCTTTCCAAAAACTCGATATTTTTGATTATGAACGCCCCGTTGGTATCCAGTTTTTTGGCGGCCAACTCGACAATATGATGGGCGCAGCAGAGATTATTGCCGCTAAAAACCCCGATGTCATTGATATTAACTACGGTTGTCCAGTAGCAAAAGTGGCTTGCCGAATGGCTGGCGCAGGACTTTTGCGCGATATTCCACACATGGTGCGCCTCACCGAGGCCGTTATCAAATGTACCGATAAACCCGTTACTGTAAAAACACGTTTGGGCTGGGACGAAAGCACCATCAACATCGTTGAAGTGGCCGAACGTTTACAAGATATTGGCGTTCAAGCCATTACAGTACACGCACGTACCCGCGTACAAATGTACAAAGGTGCGGCAAATTGGGAATGGCTCAACCGCGTAAAAGACAACCCGCGCTTGCATATTCCAATTTTTGGCAATGGCGACGTGGATTCCCCACAAAAAGCACTCGAATACCGCCAAAAATATAATGTAGATGGTATTATGATCGGTCGGGCGAGTATTGGTTATCCTTGGATATTTAGAGAAATTAAACATTTTTGG
>JAAFHO010000842.1 GCA_013297575.1 Chitinophagales bacterium | reverse complement strand
AGTAATGAAATATTCAAAGCAAATCATCGCATTTATTGTTGGCTTTATAGCCTTTAATACCACACAAATCGCTGTTGCCCAACCAACACTACCCACCAGCACTTCTTATGCGCTCACCGCTAAAATCCGCGAAAACGGCCAAGTTACCCTGCGTTGGGCACCCACCGATTATGGCATTTGGAAACTGGCCAATTTAAAAGGTTATATTTTGGAACGTGCGAGTATCGATGGTACTACAAATCTATATGAAATAGATCCTCAAAAACTCAAATTTGAACGAATTAAAGTATTTAAACCGCTTTCCCTAAAAGAATGGAAAACACAAACCGATACCACCAATGTCTATAATGCGACGGCTGCATCTGCGTTGTATGCACCAGCATCAAAGGTATTTTCACCCGACTTTGGTGGTATGCGCGAACTGTCCAATGAGCAATCTATGCGTTATGCTTTTGGGCTTTTTGCCGCTGATTTAAGCCCCGAGGCTGCCGAAGGCATGGCGTTGCGTTATTCGGATAAAGGATTGGATTTGAATAAATTATACTGCTATCGGATATTTAATACGCCATCCACCCAAGGTTTTTTGACCGATACCGCATATACCTTGGTAGATCCCAAACAAATACACCAACCGATACCTGTACAAGGCGTTTGGATCGAAGAAAGCGATGGCGCATTACTATTGCACTGGAACCGCCAACCGAACAGCCGTTTTTTTTCTGCTTACCAAGCCGAACGTTCGGAAGATGGCGGCAAAACCTTTCAGCGTATCAACAAACTACCCATTGTTTTTTCCATTAAACCTCAGAGCGATGGCGATCAGGTGTTCCGCGATTCCACGGTATTGCCCGGTCGCCAATACCAATACCGTGTTATCGGTATTGATGGCTTTGCCGAAGAAGGCGCGACTGGTAATATTGTAATTGGGCAAACAAAAGATTTGAGCGCACCCATTCCGCCCCAAGATGTACAAGTAACGGATATTGGCGGCAAATTTGAACTCCGATGGACTACCGATCACAGTATATTTACGGATCATGCAGGATATTATATTGGTCGATCACTCAAGTCCACCGGGCCATTTGAACGTTTAAATGAAAAACCGCTTCCCCCAGCAACAAGGACATGGGTGGACGAATCGCCTATCCCATTGTTCTCCAATTTTTATATCGTTTATGCCACCGATGCATCGGGCAATATTAATCCGGGCAATTCCATCATGGCTGTCCACGAAGATACCATTCCGCCCGCACAACCTACTCAACTCACAGGTAAAGTAGCGCCATCCGGGAAGGTAATGCTGCGTTGGAAATGGGGTAAAGAGATTGACATAAAAGGATACCGCGTATATGCCGCTACCAAAAAAAATCGCGAATGGTACCAATTGACCAACGAACTGGTGCAAGCCGATTCGTTTTCTACCCAAATCAACCTCAATTCCTTAAATGAGGCGATGTATTATACCGTGGTTGCCTTGGATTTCCATTATAATCCATCCGAATATGCCGAAACCTTGCGTTTGGTATTACCCGATACTATTGCACCCGACCAACCTATTTTTACCAATTATTCCGTAGAAAATAAAGCCGTACGCCTCACGTGGGCCAATGCTTCCGCACCCGATGTAGTAGCACATCGTTTATCGAGAAGGGTTGTGGGTAACGATAATTGGATTTTGATCCATGAAATCAAAGACTTGGGCACCAATACCTTCACCGATACCACTGTTTTGCAAGGCAAACAATATGAATATCAATTAGTTGCCCAAGATGATGCTGGACTTCGCTCCAAAACTACTGCTACTATTTCGGTAAAAATAACCAACCTGATGCCCTTGCTGTCGGTGCGCCAATTACAAGGGGCTTATGATAAAACCACTAAATCGTTCTCACTCCATTGGAAATATGAACCCAAAGAGGGTGAACAGTTCGCCATATACCGTTCTGTCACAGGCGGCACTCCCGAATACTTGGGCATGACCAAAGAGCCTCAATATGCCGATACGGGTATTTACAACAACAAAGACGGATGGGAATACTTTGTAAAAGTGGTGTCTTACACTGGATCAGAATCGGCTTGGAGCGGGCCAATTAAGGTCACTTTTGAAGGAAAATAATTAAAAATAAAAAAATAATGAATAAGATAATATGGATCGTGTTCGCCCTCCTGATAGGGCAAGTATCCACTGTGGCACAAGACATCAGCCAATTGCGCAAACAAAAGCCATTTTCATGGACAGGAAGTATTCAATCGGGTATGGATTGGTATGAGGCCAAAGGAATTCCGCCGCGCGGCAGCAATTTCGCATGGGGCATAAGGGGCAATGCTAACGCGTCGGTATATGGTGTCAATCTTCCATTTTCATTTGCCATTGGAAGGCAACGCCCCGAGTATTTTGCGCCTACTTTTGCGCGTATCGGTGTGAGTCCTTCTTATAAATGGCTCAAACTCCATGCCGGACACCGCAACCTCCATTTTTCGGATTATACCTTGGCAGGGCATACTTTCTTGGGCGGTGGCATCGAATTAACACCCCGTAAATTCCGTTTTGCTGCCATGTATGGTCGGTTTCAAA
>JAAFHO010000841.1 GCA_013297575.1 Chitinophagales bacterium | reverse complement strand
TCCGATTGGGACACGTGCCAGTTTTACAAGTATTGGCACTTGGGCCGAATACGCGATTGCCTCCGCTAAAGGGTTGATTCCAGTGCCTGATACGATGACAGATGAAGCGGCTGCACAATTATTTGTCAATCCGTTTACCGCCTACGCCATGGTATTAGAGTCGGGTGTCGAGGCCGGCGACTACCTGATGCTCTCCGCAGCGGGTTCTGCTTTTGGCAAAATGGTCATTCAAGTCTGCAAAATGAAGGGCATCAAAACCATTGGTACTGTTCGCCGCCCCGATATGGTTGAAAGCCTGTTGGCATTAGGTGCTGATCATATTATTGATACTTCTACGGAATCGCTTCCTGGTCGAGTGAAAGAAATTACAGAAGGCGCAGGTGTGAAATGTATTTTAGATGCCGTTGCAGGCCCGGCAGCGGCGGAGATGTTGCCCTGTTTGGCTCAAAAAGGCCGTATGCTCGTTTATGGTGCATTGAGCCTCAGCAATATACCTGTAAATGCAGGCATTATGATTTTTAAAGAAATTAGTATTCAGGGTTTTTGGTTAACAGGCTGGATGAAAGATGCGCGTCCTGAGCACAAAAAAGAAGTATTTAGCCAAGTGGTGAGCTTACTGGCCGAGGGCAAAGTGCACCTACCTGTAGAAGCGATTTATAGCTTGGACGAAATCGCTCAGGCTGTTGTACATGCTGACGCGGAAGGTCGAACCGGAAAAATATTGTTGCGTATCGGTTGAGTACGCGCCACTTCACAAATTTAAACTTAGCACTACAATGTTTGGTCTTTTATTCATTTACTATATTGGGAAATCCTTCTATGACTTGGCAGGCCTCTATGCTAAAACCCAGTGGGGATTTGCGATTTTTGGGGTTTTATCTTATTATGCTGGAACAGTTATTGGAGGGCTTCTAATTGGCGCTCTTATTTTATTGGCAGAGATTGACATTGAGGGTACGTCTGATTTTGTATTTGGCCTACTCACAACGCCTTTTGGTGTATTGGCGTGTTGGGGTTTTTATAAATTGTTAGTATACCAATGGTCCAAGCAGCCCGATTTATTTGGGACCGATGATGTTTTGGATGCCAATATTATGAAGGATAGCCCTGATAAATTTTAACCCTGTCACTTATAGCCGTACACTTTTACTTTTGAGAAAAAATCATATATACTTGAGGTACTGCACGTTACCTCAAATTTCAAAGTCTTTTACCAAAAATAAAAGTGTACGGTAGCAAGAAGTATTGGTAATAATATGACAAGTGTTTGTTTTTCAGCGGAAAAGATTTTGATGGGTGTAATGGGCATGTTCATTCCTGCAATTAATTATGCCCAAGTACTTAAATCTCCTGCCTAAGATCCAAAATTGATAAAAAGGCTTGCCCGTAATTTGTTATTGTAGAAATCTCCGCTTGGATCATAAAAGGTTTTCCAACCGCTTATTAGTGTATAATGCAATCCAGCACCATAAGTCATTCCTTTAATTTTAGTAGGGAAAAATGCCCTGATTCCGAATTCAGTCATTGTACCAAATGCAGCATCTTCTCCATTAAACAGTTTGTTTTCCCATACACTCACTCGATCGCCATCTGGTGTTTTGCGGTCATCGCCCGCTAAGTAAAACCCGCCGGCTCCTCCGCCATAGGTAATGGGTACATCTATTGTTATTTTTTTAATATGGAAAGTTGGTGCTATCATTAGCCCAAAAGTACCCCAGTCTGCTCTAACGTTTAACGTTGATTTTCCTTTGTACGTTTGATTATTATAAGGTGTAATAGCAAACGTTGCTGGATTAGTAGGCCCCGAACGGCCATATCCCATAATACCCAGTTTTATACGGTCTTTCCAAAATTTCAGGCCAAATGACACCCCAACGGTGTTTCCTACATGACTTTCCAAAAACATAGCACCAACTTCTGGGGTAAGAAACCAACCTATTTTAGATGTTTTTTGTGTGTTTTGTTGCGAAAATAAAGTATTCGTTGATGCAATAAATAGTATTGCGATGATTATTTTTTTCATGTTTAAGTTATATTTAAATTTCAGTCCTTAGAAAGAAGGTTCAACAAATGAAGGCATAGGTTTGGTAGCTAACATATAACGGATACCGCCTTGAAGTGACCAACCGAATTTTTGAGTATCGCCATCGCCTCCAACTGCAGGGCCAAATGCCGTTTTTACAAATGCCGTAGTCTTTGTCGATAACATGTAATTACCTCCAAAGTGGAGTAGTCCCGGGTAAACATTCTCAAAGAGCGAAGATGGCTGTGTTTGTAAAAACAATGGGAAAGTAACCCCGCTTTGAAAATTGGCTTTTTCACTTACATTAATAGTGACTAATAAACCCGTTTCAAAGGAAAATGCAGATGATGTTAGCACGCTATCCCGCTCGTCATTATTATCGGGGTCTAGCACGCCTTGGAATCGGACACTTGGTTTGGCATATAGATCCAAGCGAATTTGCTCCTTTTCATACAATCGAATCGTCAAAGGCAGCCCCAATGAAGTAGCATAACCTGTTGTGATCGGTTTGGCATTGATCAATCGATACTTGGCTGCCCCGTATTGTCCTTCTATCCCAAC
>JAAFHO010000840.1 GCA_013297575.1 Chitinophagales bacterium | reverse complement strand
TAAAGTAAGCAGCCTGATCAATATGGTGGGGCTTACCTTGGGTATCAGCGTATGTTTATCGATCTACCTCATTACGAGCCACGAACTGAGTTATGAAAAATTTCATGCTCAGGGTGATCGTATTTACCGATTGGTCGGTACCATGAAATTTAATGCCAATGCCGAAGAAGAACCGATTGGGTTTGTGCCGTATGCCATGCCCCAAGTCGTTCGGGCCGAAATTACTGGTTTGGCCACCGTGGCCGCTTTTCATAATTTTGAATGCAGTGTTATTGTACCCCATTCCGATAAACCTGCAAAGGTTTTTGAGCGGCGCAATATGGAAAACGCCCCTGCGGAAATCATCATCGCAGAACCCCAATATTTTGATATTTTTAAGTACAAATGGCTGGCGGGAAACCCCAAAACGGCCTTAAATGAGCCTTATAAAGTAGTATTGTCTGAGCAAAAAGCGCGTAAGTATTTTGGCGATATGGCACCCGATGAAATGATCGGTAAAGAATTGATTTACATGGATTCATTGCGGATGAGCGTATCGGGTATTGTACAGGACTGGACTGCTCCAACCGATTTTACGTTTACCGATTTTTTGTCGTTTAGCACGATCAGTAATAGTCTGGTCAAGAACTTTATCAACCTCAACGAATGGAACGATGTTTGGTCGGCATCACAAGCCTTTGTGCAATTGGAACCGAATACCCAACGTGCACAAATTGAAGCCCAATTCCCTGCTTTTTCCAAAGCGCATTTTACTGGCGAATTCAAGATGCAGCCCGCTTTACAGCCTTTGTACGACCTGCACTTTAATGCAGATTATGGCGATAATTATGCCCAAAAAGCGCATTTGCCTACCTTATACGGCCTTATGGCTATTGCCTGTTTTATACTAATTTTGGCGGCGATCAATTTTATCAATTTAGCCACAGCACAATCGCTACAACGGGCCAAAGAAGTGGGTATTAGAAAGGTCTTAGGCGGCAGCCGACAAAGTCTTATTAACCAATTTATGAGCGAAACTTTTCTGCTTACTATGGTCGCTATTGGTTTGTCGTTGTTGGTTGTTCCGCAAGCATTGGCGTTTTTTCAATCGTTTGTGCCCAAAGGTGTGGGTTTGGAATATGGGCGTACTACCCTACTTTTTATTGTATTAATAGGTACGGCTACCGCACTATTATCGGGGCTATATCCTTCTTTTGTATTGTCCAATTATCTGCCCGCCGTCACTTTAAAAGGTCAAAATGTGCCAGCAAAAGGCAGCATTGGATTGCGTAAATCATTGATTGTCTTTCAGTTTACGGTTTCCTTGTTTTTTATTTTGGGTACTATTTTGGTGGGACAACAAATCAATTTTATGCGCAACAAAGACTTGGGTTTCCGATCCGATGCCGTTATTACACTGCAAGCACCGCGAGGGCCGGAGAACAAATTTTCGGTATTATACCCACAAATCCAACAATTAACTGGCGTAGAAAAAGCAGCCTTGCAATTGTTTGAACCCATGGGCGAAAATTTTGGAATCGACCACCTTACCTATAATGGCACAACGCCTATTGCTTTGGATGCTGCGTACAAAATGGGAGACGAAAATTTTATCCCTTTTTATGAAATGAAGATATTGGCAGGACGGAATTTGCTCAAAAGTGAAACGCCAAAAGAATTGGTCGTATCGGAAAGTTTGGTCAAGGCCATTGGGTTACAGCACCCCGAAGATGCGGTTGGAAAGCAAATACAATGGCGGGATAAAATGTACCCGATTGTAGGTGTTGTAGCCGATTTTCACCAACAAAGTATGCACGAAAAAATACCGCCTACCTTTATTTCAACCACTAATCACGCCGGTAATATGGCGATAAAACTAAAAGACACCAACCCCGAAGCAGTACAAGCAACATTAACACAAATAGGTCAATTATGGGCGAATGTCTATCCTGAAAACAAGTTTGAATATACTTATTTGGACGAAAGCATCGCAAAATTTTACGAAAAAGAACAAAAAACAGCGCGATTGGTCAATTTGGTCACGCTGCTCGCTATCCTTATCTCCTGCTTGGGCTTATATGGATTATCAACATTTATGGCTGCACAGCGCAATAAAGAAATCGGTATCCGCAAAGTAATGGGTGCATCGGTGTTGTCGTTGGTGGGACTAATGAGCAAAGATTTTTTGAAATTGGTACTGATCGCCTTGGTTATTGCCTCGCCAATTGCTTATGCTTTAATGCAAAAGTGGCTAGCAGATTTTGCCTATCGCATTGATATTCAATGGTGGATGTTTGTCCTTGCAGGAGCAGTAGCGATGGTGATTGCTTTTGTTACTGTGGCGGGCCAAGCATTGCGAACGGCAACCATCAATCCTGTACAATCCTTGCGCAACGAATAAAAAAACAAACACTATGTGGAAAAATAATATAAAAATCGCATTAAGAAACCTGTTCAAAAACAAGGTTTATGCTTTTATTAATATTGGAGGACTAGCCATTGGCCTAGCGGCTTTTTTGGCGATTAGCCTCTATATTGGAGGGGAATTGAGTTATGATCGCTTCCATCAGAACTTTAATAATATCTACAGGCTGACTGAAATTCAA
>JAAFHO010000083.1 GCA_013297575.1 Chitinophagales bacterium | reverse complement strand
GCCAAAAAACAGGTCACTATCCGTCATTTATTGACCCATACTGCGGGTATTCCATACTCCCATCCGCTGTATTATAAAGCCGGCATCCCCGATTTTTTTAGCACAAAACCGATCACCATTGGACAAACAATGCCCAAGTTAGCAGCATTGCCACTCATGCACGAGCCCGGTGAAAAAGTCACTTATGGCCTCAATACAGATATGCTGGGTTATCTGATTGAACGCGTTTCGGGTATGCAATTTGGTACATTTTTGCAAAAACGTGTTTTTGAACCATTGGGCATGAACGACACCGGTTTTTACGTCAAAAAAGGCCAAGAATCGCGCTTAATGATCCAATATACAGTGGATTCATTGGGTTTGCGTCGTCATCCTATTAAAGACGAAGAAGTATATCCCGTTTCAAGTGCGCGTACGTACGAATCGGGTGGCGCAGGTTTAACATCCACGGTGTTGGATTATGCCAAATTCCTTCAAATGATGCTTAATGGCGGTTCATTTAATGATAAACAGATCCTTAGCCGCAAAACGGTCGAATTGATGTGCCGCAACCAAATTGGCGATTTGCCCTTTTGGGATAGTAAAAACAGGTTTGGTTTTGGTTTCGAAATTATGACCGAAGAAGGTGGCGCAAAAAAAGATGCTGGCACGCCCGGCGCACTCCGTTGGGGTGGTCGCAATGGCTCCGATTATATCTTTGATCCAAAGGAACAATTGCTCATTGTGTGGACGATGCAAGTAGTCCCCACGCCCTATTGGTACTTGAATGAGCAAGTGCGTCGTATGGTCTATCAGTGTATTGTCGATTAGTTTTCTAATCATTTGCGTATTTCTTCCGATGAAATTAGCATTTGGCCGAATAATTAAATGCATTGCTAGATCAGAGATACACCTTTGTACTCATAGAATTATAAATAACATTAATTTTCTTCAATGATACTTTCCATACAAAACGTCGTAAAGCGTTACGAAAAATATACTGCTGTTGACCATGTTAGTTTTGATGTGCCAAAAGGTACCGTATTTGGTCTTTTGGGGCCTAATGGTGCTGGTAAAACATCATTGATCCGTATGATTAACACCATCACGGCTCCCGACGAAGGGGCTATTTACCTCGATGGAGAAAAAATAAATAGCAATACGCCCGAAAAAATCGGTTATATGCCCGAAGAACGTGGCCTTTACAAGAAAATGAAAGTAGGCGAACAGTTGCTATACTTAGCCCAATTGAAAGGATTGAGTGCAACACAAGCCCGACAAGAAATAGACCATTGGCTGACCAAGTTTGACATCCGCGACTGGTACCACAAGAAAGTAGAAGATCTTTCTAAAGGTATGCAACAAAAAATACAGTTTATTGCGACCGTTATCCACCGCCCACCATTGCTGATCCTCGATGAACCATTTTCTGGCCTCGATCCGATCAATACCAACCTGATAAAAGAAGAAATTCATCGCCTACACACCGAAGGCACAAGTATCATTTTTAGTACCCACCGCATGGAACAGGTGGAAGAAATGTGTCAACATATAGCCCTTATTAACAAAGGCAAAAATGTATTGTACGGCGAAGTACAAACGATCAAAAACCGCTACAAGGAAAACCTCTTTAATATTCAAATAGACGGCGTATTCCCAGAGGACATGGGCGATCATTTTGAAATTGTAAAACAAAATGGACAGTTCCTTACCATAAAAGTCGATACCGACCAAAACAGCAATGCACCTTTGCAATATCTTATAGGTAAGGGCTTGCATATCAAGGCATTTAATGAAATAATGCCTACTTTTGATGAAATTTTTATTCGGACTGTGGAGGGTGGAAATGAGTCTTAAACCAAATTACTCTTCTCACTCATCCACTGCGAAAAATGCTTCGCTGGTAAAAACGAAATCTTTGAACCAAAAACACCCGCGCCTTTCAAATGGAAACTAGCAATTCTGCGCCCTAAACGCTTGCTTTCCGTCTTTTTTTCTACCTCCGACCAAGGATAACGCGCTGTTTTCCAATAATCGGTCACGTATAAATGCGTATCATCTGCATCTACACGACGCAGTTGCATTACGGTTCGGTACATAAAATATACCCAACCTAACCACAACGCACTTATGCCCAAACGCGCCCACAAAGCCGGGTACGACAAATAAAGATCCTCCTCCGGGGTCAACCAAAAGACCAAGGCCGCAACGGTTAAAAGAACAGTGCTAAAAACAGGTACAAATAGCCGCCAAAAAAGGGTAGCTGTGGAAGACAAAGGTGTCGTTCTTCCTATCGTAGATTGCACTATGGTATTATTATTTTCCTGCTCTGACATGTTGTATATGTTTAAATAACCGATGATTGGTTTGTTCTTTATGGTTTTTACTGAACGATATTCAAACGCTCTAAAGCCTCTTTTGGTTCTGGTAAATTGGGCGACATTTTATTCGCTTGCTGATAATCTTTTATCGCCGCCTTTTTATCGCCTTTTGATTCGGAGCAAACACCACGATAATAATACGCAATGACAAACAACGGATCCGTCTTAATCGCTTGGTCAAAATCGTTATATGCCTTATCTAACGAATCCAATTCCAAATGAATTAAACCCACATCAAAATACGCATTGGAATAGTCTGGATGCTCGGTAATGATTTTACCGTATAAAGCAAACGCCTTCTTAAAATCGCCTTTCCGCTTATAATGCGCCGCCTTAAACTCTTGCACCTTCACATCAGTTGAATCGAGCCGCAGGGCATTATCAAAAAACTGAATGGCCAAATCATTGCGTTGTTTGCTATAAATGCGCCCTAAAAACACCCAAGCGTCCTTGTTATTGGCATTTAATTGCACCGATTTTTTCAACGCCTGAATCGTTCTGATCGTATCGCCCATATCCAGCGTAACACGTCCTGTCATATAATAGGCTTCGGCACTCAGCGGATCGCGGGTAATGATATGCTCCAGTTTTTTCAATGCTGCGCCATGTTGGCGTACAATCAGATAAAACTCGCTCGTTTTTAGATACGTGTGTTGATCTTCTGGAAAAAGTGCGCAGGCTTTTTCTAAAATACTCAATGCCCTTTTAGAATCGTTTGGGCGTGCATAATCCAAGTGTGCATCTGCGAGCAAATGGTAATACGCAGGTTTCATCGAATCCAAACTAATGGCCTTAGTAGCATCAGCAATTGCCTCATCGTAGGCATCCAATTCCCAGTAATTGTACCCGCGCAGGTAGTACAACGAGTCGTTTTTGGGGCTGTCGGCCAATAATTTGGAGAGCCGATCAATTTCAGGACTGCCACTAGTCGCGGTGGCAGATGTTGTGGGCGTATCTTTACAGGCAGCGACTAACCATGCAGCAACGCAAAGCAAAGCCAATACTTTGGAGATCAATATTCTATTCATGCGCACAAAGGTACTTTGTTTGTACTGTTTTTCTGCTGCTAATTCGTCAATACGACATAATTGGCTTTAAATACTATGTTTTTACGTTTGAATGCGTACTTTTGCCGTTCAAATCAAACATAATTTTTTTAATGAAAAATCTCTCATTGGTACTGAATGCAGTATTGTTGGCCTTGGTAGGATACCTTTATTATGTACATTTTTCGGGCAAAAAAGCCGATCCAGCCGCAAGTGCCGTCATAGCACCTCCGTCCATGGATCATGGTGTAAAAATTGCGTATGTCAATATTGATACACTTAATGCTAAATACGAATGGCTCAATGCGCAGCGTAAAGCATTGGAACAAAAATTAAAAGAAATCCAAGGTTCTTTGACCGCGGAAGGCGAAGCATTAGCCAAAGAAGAACAACGATTAAACGAAAAAGCCGAAACAACACCTCCTGCCCAATTGCAAGCAGAAGGCCAAGCGTTTATGAAAAAAGTGGAGGCTTATAAGCAAAAACAAGAGCGAATGAGCCAAAAACTCTCCGATGAAGAAACCAAAACAAGTGGAGAAATGATGGCCAATTTGGAAGCACAACTCAAAAGCCTCCAAAGCCAAATTGGTTACGACTATATCCTCTCTTATTCCAAAGGCGGCGGTCAAGTATTATTGGCCAATGACAGCCTCGAAATCACAAAGCAGGTATTGGACTTGTTAAATGCAAAAAAACAATAAAATTGAAGCAAAATACTGCTCTTTTTCTATTTGTTTAGCATAAATCAGCCTATATTTGCCCCGCAAATCAAAAAACACCTTCTGCTCATTAAAAACTTACACATACTCTACAATGATTTTTGACTTGAAGATGATCAAGGAATTTTATGATAAATTCCCTGAACGCGTTGATGCAGCCAAAGCCAAGATGAATAGGCCGCTCACGCTTACCGAAAAAATATTATTCGCACACCTCCACTCTGATAATCCACTTGCCGATTATAAACGCGGTTCTGATTATGTGTTCTTCCAAGTGGATCGCGTTGCCATGCAGGATGCCACAGCGCAAATGGCACTCCTCCAGTTTATGACCTGCGGACGTAAAAAAGTAGCCGTTCCTAGCACTGTTCACTGCGATCACCTGATACAGGCACAAAACGGTGCGGAAAAGGATATGGCGGTGGCATTGGATAAAAACAAAGAAGTGTTCGATTTTTTATCTTCTGTCTCTCAAAAATACGGTATCGGATTCTGGAAACCAGGCGCAGGTATCATTCACCAAATCGTGCTTGAAAACTACGCATTCCCTGGTGCAATGATGATCGGTACCGATTCTCACACCGTAAATGCAGGTGGTTTAGGTATGGTTGCCATCGGAGTAGGTGGTGCTGATGCCGTAGATGCCATGTCGGGTATGGCGTGGGAACTCCAAATGCCAAAATTGATCGGTGTAAAACTCACTGGTAAATTGCGCGGTTGGACTTCACCAAAAGACGTTATCCTGAAAGTAGCTGGTATCCTTACTGTTAAAGGTGGTACTGGTGCTATTTTGGAATATTTTGGCCCCGGCGCTCAGAGCATGAGTGCTACCGGAAAAGGTACAATTTGTAATATGGGTGCCGAAATTGGCGCAACTACCTCTACTTTTGGTTACGATAAGAGCATGGCGCGCTACTTGAAAGCAACTGGCCGCGCCAAAGTAGCCAATATGTGTAATAAAGTAGCACCTTACCTCAATGGTGACCAAGAATGCTACGATAATCCAGAAAAATATTTCGACCAAGTAATCGAAATTGATTTGAGTAAATTGGAACCGCATATCAATGGGCCATTTACACCAGATTTGGCTTGGCCTTTGAGCAAATTTGCCGCTGCGGTAAAGAAAAACAATTACCCTGTCAAACTCGAAGTGGGTTTGATCGGTTCTTGTACCAACTCTTCTTACGAAGATTTGACCCGCGCCGCTTCTATTGCACGCCAAGCAAAAGAAAAACATTTGGTGGCCAATTCAGAATTTACGATTACACCAGGTTCTGAATTGATCCGCTTTACAGCACAACGCGATGGTTTACTTTCTGATTTTTCTGAAATTGGAGGTGTCGTTTTGGCCAATGCTTGCGGCCCGTGTATCGGCCAATGGGCACGCCACACAGATGATGCCAAACGCGTGAACTCCATTATGACGTCCTTTAATCGCAACTTTACAGGACGTAATGATGGCAACCCAAACACACATGCTTTTGTGGCAAGCCCAGAAATCGTGACTGCATTTGCGATTGCTGGTGATCTTACTTTTAACCCAAAAACAAGTACATTAATCAACAGTAAGGGCGAAAAAGTAAAATTAGACCCGCCAAAAGGTATCGAATTGCCAAAGGCTGGTTTTGCGGTAGAAGATGCCGGATTTATTCCGCCAGCAAAAAAATCAGGTGCTATAAAAATTGCAGTAGATAAAAAATCGGATCGTTTGCAATTGCTCAAACCGTTTACCCCCATCAGCAATGATGAATTAAAGGGTATGCGTGTTTTGATTAAAGCAAAAGGTAAATGTACCACCGACCACATCTCTATGGCTGGCCCTTGGCTCAAATACCGTGGTCACTTGGAAAACATTTCCAATAACTGCTATATCGGTGCTGAAAACGCATTCAATGGCGAGCGCAATAAGGTATTCAATATTGCTACCAACCAATTTATGGAAGTACCAGCCTCGGCCCGTGCTTACCAGAAAAAAGGCATTGGTACGATCATTTTTGGCGAAGAAAACCTCGGTGAAGGTAGTAGCCGCGAACACGCTGCTATGGAGCCTCGTTACTTGGGCGTAAGGGCTGTAGTGGTGAAATCATTTGCACGTATCCACCAAACGAACTTGAAAAAGCAAGGTATGTTGGCACTCACATTTGCAAATCCAGCCGATTACGATAAAGTACGCCAAGACGATACGGTAAGCATTCAAGGTTTTGAGTCATTCGCTCCAGGTAAGCAGTTGACCATTGTACTTGATCACGCTGATGGCACACAGGACAAATTTGCAGTGAACCATACCTATAATGACCAACAGATTGAGTGGGTACATTCAGGATCGGCATTGAACAAAATTCGCCGTGATTTTGGAATGAAATAATAGGTACGATAAGGTATAAATTATACGCGCCACGATGTCACAACAATTTGATTATCAATTAGATGATTTGTTGTGGTTTCGTGGCGTTTTTGTGCGTTTACGATAAAAAGGTTTGAAAAAAATAATTGTCTTCGGAGAAGACCAACATTGGTAGAAAAAACATCCCGAGCCAATTTCAATTGTCTTCGGAGAAGACCAACATTTGTAGACCAATATTTGTAAAAAAACATTTGTAAAACTTGCGTTTATCAGTCATTATTGTCAACTATAATGTTCGGCACTTTCTCGAACAAGCGCTACTTTCCGTGCAACGCGCACTAGAAGGTATTGATAGCGATATATGGGTAGTGGACAATAATTCAGCCGATGGATCGGTAGAAATGGTGGCCGAAAAATTTCCTGCGGTACAACTTATTGCCAATAAAGACAATACCGGCTTCGCGGTGGCCAATAACCAAGCCATACGTGCCAGCAAGGGCGATTACGTGCTATTGCTCAATCCTGACACCTTGGTAGAAGAAGATACCTTTACAAAATGTATCTCATTTATGGATACACACCCCGATGCTGGGGCAGTGGGCGTAAAAATGTTGGATGGCTCCGGCAAATTTCTACCAGAAAGCAAGCGCGGTTTTCCTACGCCGTGGGTTTCCTTTTGTAAAACCTTCGGATTGAGTACATTATTCCCCAAAAGTAAGTTTTTTAACGGGTACTATCTAGGGCATTTGCCCAATGATGCCACTAACCCCGTAGATGTATTGGCCGGCGCATTTATGTTTATGCGACGTGCGGCATTAGATAAATCTGGTTTATTGGACGAGGCGTTTTTTATGTATGGCGAAGATATTGATCTTTCGTACCGCATACAATTAGCAGGTTACCAAAACTATTATCTCCCCGATACAAAAATCATTCATTACAAGGGCGAAAGCACTAAAAAAGGTAGCCTCAATTATGTACGCACCTTTTACCAAGCCATGATTATTTTTGCCCAAAAGCATTTCAGTGGTCGTAGTGCTGGCACGTTTATTCTACTCCTGCATGCCGCAATATGGCTTAGGGCGGGCATGACTATTGTAGCCAATATGGTACGGCGTTGGGCACTTCCACTGGTCGATGGCGTGCTTATTTTCGCAGGTTTGTTGTTGCTCAAAGATTTTTGGGCCAATTATTTTTACCACGACTCCAATTATTTCAAACCATCCCTTGTGCGTTTCAACTTCCCGTTATACACAGGTATTTGGTTGTTGATGCTTTGGTTGCATGGCTGCTATGAAGACCGTTACGACTTGCGCAGGATCGTGCGGGCATTGGGAGTGGGCACCTTACTGCTGGCAGCGATCTATGGTTTTTTAGATTTGGAGTACCGTCCTTCGCGGGCACTTATTGTATTAGGCGCAGCGTGGTCTGTGATGGCGCTGTGTGCCGTTCGTTTGTGGATGCACTTCATGGAGTACCGTAATTTGCGTATTGGTCGGGAGCGTATCAAAAACTTGATGATCATCGGCTCGGCGGAGGAATCAGCGCGTGTACTAGGATTACTGAATGCCGCTGGCGTGCGCAAAAACTTAGTACATACCAGTATTTCTTCGGATCGCTTGGATGAACTGAGTCGAATTTTCAAAGTAGAAGAAATTATATTTTGCTCCAAAGATGTACGCTCACAGGACATTCTCGCTTGGATGAGCAAATTAGGACCAACGGTCACCTATAAGATTGTACCACAAGAAAGCATGAGCATTATTGGCAGCAGCAGCAAGGATGAGCCTGGGGAACTTTACACTATTGATATTCGATACGCCATTACGCAACCGCGCCAAAAACGGAGCAAAAGGTTATTGGATCTAGGCTTTTGTCTGGTTTTATTGCTTACATTGCCCATTTGGGCATTATTATCGCCGAAAAAGAGCCGTTATTGGGCTGGTTGGTGGCCCGTATTTGTAGGTAAAAAATCTTGGGCAGGTTATTATCCGGAGGGTACAACAGATCGGGCTTTACCCAAAATTCGGGCTGGGGTATTTCACCCATTGGATCGTTTTAAAGATATGCCCTCCAATGAAGAGATTGTAGCACGTTTAAATTTTTTATACGCTAGAGACTGGACGGAGTGGAGTGATTTGGAATTAATATTATAAAAAAAGGCTGTACTGGCTAAAAACACATTAAAACAAGTGCTTTTTTAGCCTGTACAGCCTGTTACAAAATCAGCCAGATACCTGGATCAAGACTTTAATTAATTATCTTTTTTCTTAGGTTGCGCGTTATCGCTATCAACAGCAGGTGCTCCTTTCCTTGGTGCCGCACCGTCATTGAGTTTCTCCGATTTAGCGGCTTTTGTAGGTGCGCTTGAAGGCGGCCTATTTGCTGCTTTTTTCTTTGATTCCAATTCCCTCAACTCTTTTTGAGCAGCCTCGCGGCGTTCATTTTTGCCCGTTGCGGTGCCTACTGTTCCTTTAGGCTGATTGGATGTTTTATTTTTCTCCATTTTACGTTTTGTTGCAGCCTTTAGTGCGTCATTGCTTTTGCTGGGCGTTTCAGCAGTTTTTGGGTCTGCACGTTCTGTACCTGTTGTGTTCTCTGCATCTTTTGTCACAGCCTTTGGTGCTGGTGCTGCTGAAACGTTAGGTTGTCCTGTTTTTTGGGAAAATGCTGCAACAGTGGCTGCTACAGAAAATAAGATAGATAAAATGACTTGTTTTTTCATAGAATTAGTGATATTATTAAAATTAGATAATTTTATTGTTCATTAAGGAATGGTGTCAAAAACGACAAGTGAATAAACGCCACAAAGGTAATCTGGTCACATGGTTTATCCATTCATTAAAGGGACATTAACTTATTCATCACCTTTGGGATGTGCTTGGTCGTACACCTTTTTCAATTTTCCAATACTATTGTGCATATATATTTGGGTAGCGGCGAGATTGCTATGGCCTAATAGTTCTCGAATGGCATTGAGATCGGCACCGTGATCGGAAAGATGTGTCGCAAAAGAATGTCGCAATACGTGAGGACTCAATTGTTCGGCATTACTCACCAGAGAAAGGTATTTATTGACAATATAGTAGATCGATTCAGGGCTAAATGGCACCCCTTTTATGGATAGGATTAATTGCGGATCGGGGGCCGTGGGGAAAGTCTCTTTACGAAAATCAACAAACCTTCGCAACAGATCGCTGAGGTACGAAGCCACGGGAGCCAAGCGCATTTTGTTACCTTTTCCTGTAATTTTTATCACCGAACGGGAAAAATCAATATCACTGACCTTCATATTGGCCAATTCGCTTCTTCTTATACCGGTTGCATACAGTAATTCTAAGATCACCTGGTGCAACAACCCTGCATAACCTTCAGGGTATTGAATCTTGGACAAGAGCAGCCGCATTTCATTTTCTTGAATAATCACGGGTAGGCGTTTGGCGGTTTTAGGGGCGATCACTTTTTGCATTGGATCTTTTTCCAGCCAACTATTTTTCTGTAAATAACGAAAATAGGTTTTTAAACACGACAACCGCCGATTAATACTACGCGGGTTTTGGCCTTTTTCCATAAGGCTAACAACCCATGCCCTAATATGTAAATGCCCCACCTCGGAGACCGAAGTGAGGCTATGTATATCTTGACAGTATAGTAAAAACTGTGCTAAATCATTGGTGTAGGCCGCTAAAGTATGCGGCGATAACCGACGTTCTTTCTGAAGATGAGTAAGAAATGATGATTCGTAAAACACGAATTAATCATTCTTAAAACCGTACGTATCTTGCTTGTACGCGGCTTTCAATACTTCTGTACGACGTGTAACGGAAGGCTTTACAAAAGCCTTGCGACGACGTAACTGCTTCAAAGTGCCTGAACGTTCAAACTTCCTTTTGTACTTTTTGAGAGCCTTGTCAATAACCTCTCCCTCTTTTATCTCGATAATGAGCATAAAAATCTCTTTTTTTAAATGAAAAACGCTTTTTTTGTAAATTGAGCCGCAAAGGTAAACCAACTTATAGGACATTACGAAATTTTTACGAAAAAATATCTATAAATAATTACGCCTTTGGCAACCGAAAATAAAGTAGAAAACCTATTTGTGCAATATCCTGCTTTAAAATACTATAATACAAGATCAAGGTATCTATCTTTGCTCCATGGATCAATTTGATTTACACCCTTTATTATTTGGCGATTTAGGCAAAAACTTTGAAGCATGGTACGCCAACCGTTCGTATTCTACTGTTTTTTTGATTTGCGACGTAAATACTGCCGTGCATTGCGCACCCTATTTTTTTGAAAAAACAAGTTTGCCCAAGGATTTGCCCAAGGTAGTTGTTCCCGCTGGCGAACGCCACAAAAACATGGAAACTTGCCAACAAATTTGGTCGGCTATGTTTGAAGCAGGTTTGGACAGAAAAGCCTTGATTATTAACTTAGGCGGTGGCGTTATCGGCGATATGGGCGGATTTTGTGCCGCTACATACAAACGAGGTGTCGATTTTTTGCAATTGCCCACTACCCTATTGGCGGCAACTGACGCGTCTGTTGGCGGCAAACTAGGCATTGATTTTCAACAAATTAAAAATGCGATTGGCGTATTTCAACATCCGGCGGGTGTCATACTTGATCCCTATTTTTTCCAAACATTACCCAAAGAAGAATTGCATTCTGGGTTTGCAGAAGTGATCAAACATGCCGTTATTGGTGCACCCGAACTATGGCACAAGATTGCTCCGTTGAAGGATTTAAACCATATCGACTGGGACTTAATACTACGCTTATCGGTAGGTGTTAAAGCAACGGTAGTACAGCAAGATCCGCTAGAAAAAGGGCTTCGAGCGGTATTGAATTATGGACATACCATTGGGCACGCCTTGGAAAGTTATTTTTTGGAAACGGATGAACCACTCACCCACGGGGCTGCTGTTGCTTGGGGGATGGTATGCGAAACACGTATTTTGGAGCAGCGACACGGACAGCGGGCTTTAATCATTTCCGCTGATGAATTATCGGCTTATTTATCTCGTTTTTTTGAAAAAAGAACGCTATCTCCCACCGCATTTGATGCGGTATGGGCTTTGATGTTTCAAGATAAGAAGAATAATAGCGGACAAATTAAGATGGGATTACCTACTATGGCACCATTTGGGCTGGAGTGGATCTTGCCGGAAAAATCGGAGGTGGATTGCGTTTTAGCACTGCCATTTGGGTAATGACTAATACTATCGCACCACCGTCAGGCTGCCATACATCAAATGCCTGCTGCCGTCCAAATACTCTATTTCCGCCACCCATGTAAACACCCCTGGCAAGGCTTTTCGGTTATTGTAGCGGCCATTCCAGCCCAGTAAAGGGTCATTGGTTGGAAATTTTTCTCGCTCAAAAACAAGGCTACCCACCCTGTTATATATCCGCAAATACTGCACCGAACGCACATAATCATCTGAAAAAACCGTAAAATAAGCATCTTGGTTACTGCCAATACTAATTATATTGGGGATATACACATTGGGCCTTTCTACCTCTACTACCACTTGATCACGGGCCGTACATCCGTTAATATCAACAATTTCGACGGCAAATGGCGTAGTAACAGAAAGGTTTTTTATCGTTTGTTCGTACTTAATACCATCTTCAAAGTACTCAGTAG
The DNA here is from genome assembly GCA_013297575.1 of Chitinophagales bacterium. Taxonomy (GTDB): domain Bacteria; phylum Bacteroidota; class Bacteroidia; order Chitinophagales; family Saprospiraceae; genus M3007. The sequence continues at coordinate 1,194 of JAAFHO010000083.1, read as the reverse complement.
GCCGCCAATTGACGCTGGTAATGATCGCATTGGGTGGGCTTGTCTTTGCACTAAGTACAAAACCCTCGCCAATAGCCACTTTGGTCTTACTGGCCGATAACATAACCTCCAAAACATCCGGTTCTTCCACCTTAGCAGTGGTCTGATATTCACACCCCAAAGAATCCCGTATGATGATAGTATAAGTACCCGGCCAAAGTAAATCGAAGCCCGGGCGCGTGCTAAATGTTGCCCCATCAATAGAATAGTAATAAGGAAACAGGCCACCTACTACATTAGTGATCTCAATGGAGCCATTGCGAAAACTGTTGCACTGTACAGGCGTAGCAGTAACCGTAGCCGATTGTACACAACCACTTTGTGCCGCAACCTGAACAGAACAACTAAAAATAAACAATAGTAATGGAACTAAATAATGTTTTTGCACTGCTTAAAGGCTAGATTCTCGCATCAAAAGTAAATAGATACTTTAACTTATCCTAACCGCTGCTTAATATAGCAAAAAATATACCAAATTTCAGGTAGTTTAAAATACCAATACAGCAATAAAAATAATCTACACAAGTTACAGACAATCATTTACTTATCTATCACTTGCAAACTACTCGTAGTCTATTTATAACGCCCTATCCAAATGCACATACCCACCATCGACATGAATCAATTGCCCTGTTGTATGGGACGACTTTTCGGACAGTAAAAAAACAGCCATCGCGCCTATTTCATCGGCCGTAGTCATGCGTTGGGCCAAGGGAATATGTTGCTCTATGGATTGGCGTTTTTCATCCGGATTGGCAAAGGTATTGATCCAGTTTTCGTACAGGGGTGTCCAACATTCCGCCACCACGATCGCATTCACTCGGATATGATACGGCAGTAGTTCTACCGCCCATTCGCGGGTAAGCGCATTACGCCCACCATTGGCAGCAGCGTATGCAGATGTACCGCCCTGACCCGTCTCTGCTGTTTTGGAAGTAATATTTACAATAGCGCCCTTACTTTCTTTCAATGCAGGTAAAGCATAATGCGCAAGTAAGTAATAATGCACCAAATTATTATGCAACGACTTCATAAATCGTTGATAATCACCATTTTCTAAGCCGATACCATCGTTAGCACCCGCATTATTCACCAAGCCATCCAAACGACCATATTTTGCTAAAACAGTATCCAAAACCATTTTACAAGCATCGG